>JAPUIN010000008.1 GCA_027297005.1 Acidobacteriota bacterium | reverse complement strand
AAGCGCCGCCGCCGCGCGCTTGGCGCCGTTGGCGTCCTTGGCCTGTTGCTGGCCCTGGGAGGGAACGGGGTTCTCTACCGGGCGCTTTACAGTTTCCTTCCGACCGTGGCGCAGATCCGCTATCCGGAGAGGTTTCTCCTGGTCACGCTTGTGGCGCTTGCCCTTCTCGCAGCGCTCGGCCTCGATCGGCTCACCGATCCCGTGGAGGGTGATCCCCGCCGTCGCATGATCGGTTGTGCAATCGTCGCTGGTGCCCTGTTCATGCTCGCGACGTCGTTTGCCGCGCTCCCGGGACTCGCCGACCGTTTTCTATCTTCGGGGGCGGGCGTCCCGGCTGTCATCCTCGAGTCCGATGTCGGCGCCGTTCTGCGCGGCGCGACACTTCGTTCGGTGCTCTGGTCGTTCGGCGAGGCGGCGGTCCTCGCGCTGTGCGCTCTGGTCGCCATGGGGCGGCAGACGAGTCAACGAAGCCGGATTCCCGCCTGGGGGATTGTGGTCGTGTCGGGGCTCTCGATGACGATCGCCGCCACCCCGGCCCTGTCGACCGCCGATGCCGGATGGGTGCGCGCCCGATCGCCGCTGCACGATGTCGTCGAGCACGGACAGGGCGCGCCGCGGGTGCACCACGAACCCCGTCCCGCCAACCTGAGCGTCTGGGGGAGAACGGACGAACTGGCGTGGGGCTTCCGATACGACCGCTTCATCTACGCGCTCGGCAGCGGCCACATCGACGGAGTCCCGTCGCTCTTCGATCCTGCAACCGATCGAATGGACCTCCGTACATCGTCCGCCATTGGTCGTCGCCTTCAGAATCTCCCGCTCGATGCGCGGCTGCGCGTATTGGGTCTCGGCCACGTGGGATACCTGCTCACCTACGCGAAGCGCGATCATCCACGTCTCGAGGAGGGGCCCGTCCTCGAGGGATTCAGCCGCCCCCCGCTGCGTGTCTATCGCCTCCGCGACCCGCTCCCTCGGGCTCGCTGGGTGGCGCGGGCTGTCCCGCCCCTTGATCCGGGCGACCCGCTGCTGAGCCTGGTCGATCCGGACTTCGATCCCGAGCGCGCAATCCTCCTCGATGGGGTGGACGGAACGGCGGAGAACAGGGGCGGACCGGTCGCGGGGCAGGCGACGATCATCGAGGACCATCCGGAGCGTCTTCGAATCCGGACCGAGTCGCGGGCCCCCGGATATCTGGTCGTCGCCGATGCCTTTGCGCCCGGCTGGATGGCACGAATTGACGGTCATCCTGCGGAGCTTCTGCGGGCCAACGGGATGTTCCGCGCCGTCAGGGTCGAGGCCGGTACCCACACCGTCGAGATGAGGTACGCTCCGGTCAGTGTTCGCACCGGCCTGTGGTTGAGCGCGACCGGTCTCCTCCTGACTTTTGGCTGGGCGGTCGGTGCACGGAGAGTGGGATGATGAACGGACGGGAGCACCGGGGATCGGCGGTCGGCTCCCCACACGGCCGGAGCGACCGCGTTCTGCTTCTGGGGCTCACCACCCTGCTCGCGATCGCCGCCGCGCTGACGCCGATCGGGAGCTACGACTACTGGTGGCACCTGGCAACGGGCCGACTCATTCTGGAGAGCGGCGCCATCCCGCACGTCGACCCGTTCTCCTTCACGGCAATCGGAACGGCATGGGTCGATCACGAGTGGCTGTTTCAGATCATCGCCTACGGGCTGCATTCCTCGATCGGTCCGTCCGCACTGATCATCCTCAAGATTCTCTGTGTCCTGTTCCTCACCTTTCTGTTCGCGGGGCATCTGAAGCGGGAAGGGCACGGCCCGGCCGGCACGACGGCGATTCTGGTCGTCATGCTGGTCGGAGCCTGCTTCCGGCTCCAGGTCCGTCCGGAGCTGGCCACCCTCGTGATCGTGCCACTGGCGATCGTTCTCGCCATCAGGGCGCGCGAATCCGGGTGCAAGTCGCCCCTGGTCGCGATCGTGGCGTTGTGTGCGCTCGGAGCCAATCTGCACGTCGGGATCGTCCTGGTGCCGGCGCTCCTCGCACTCGGAGCAGGGGTCACGATTCTTCTGAGAATGATCCCTGGATCGATGCCAGCCCATGTCCCGCCCGGGGGGGAAAGGGAGCGATTCGAGCGGCGGCTGGCCGTGACGGCCGTCGCTTCGTTCGCGGCGATCTCGATCAACCCCTACGGACCCCGCATCTATGCGGTGCCATTCGAGCTGAAGCGTCTGCTCGACTCCCTGCCGTGGCCGAACCTGGAGTGGGCCCGGCCCGAAGTGGGCGACTTTCCGCTGTTTTATGCGACTCTTACCGCCGTCGCGATCATCGTCATCGCCTCCTACCGCCGGATCGATCCGATCGCCACACCCGCGCTCCTGCTGGTCGGATTGCTGGCGCTGCTCCACCTGAGAAATATCGGATTATTCTTCCTGCTGCTGCCGCCCGGTCTGGGGCGTCCGGTGCGGGCCCTCGTTGATCGGATCGGCGATAAACTGAATATGCGCCTTGCGCACGGTCGCGGAACGATCCGCCTGGGTTTTCTGGTTGCCGCGGTTCTGGCGGTCGCGGCGATTCCGATGCTCGCGGTAATGCCGCCGCGAATTAAATGGGGCTTCGGGATCGCCTCGGTCAACGAGCCGGCCGCGGCGGTCGATTTCCTGGAGCGTGAATCGATCGGGGCGAAGCTGTTCAACGATGTCCGATTCGGCGGCTACCTGATCTGGCGCCGCGCACCGGAAGCGCCCGTTTTCATCGACGGACGCAACGAAGTGTATGCCGATCTCCTCCACGATATCGCCCGCGCCCTCGAGGATGGGGCCTCATGGGAGGCGCTTCTTTCGAAGCATGACATCGATTCGGCGCTCCTCCGCTACCCGGGGACACTCCAGAAAGTGATCTATGCCGGGGAAGAAGGGCGACCTCCCACCGTCGGAGAGCGCGCCTTCTCGGCTGCCTTTTTCCACCGGGAGAGGTGGGCCCTCGTCTACTGGGACGACGATGCCATGATCTACTTGCGCCGCGCCCCGAAGCACCGGTCGGTGATCGCGCGTCTCGAGTATCGCGCCCTCCATCCTGATGATTGGCGCCATGCGGTGGCGGAGGTCGCCACGGGAAGAGCGCCGCTCGCTCCGATCCTGGAGGATCTCGACCGCAAGCTCCAGGAGGATCCTGACTGCCATCGAGCGCGGTGGCTCTATGAGACCTTTTCACGGTTGGACCGGAACAGAAAAACTGACCATCGGGCTGAATCATGGCGTGAAGGGGCCTGAGGTGACGCTCAATGTCACCCCGAGCTGGAGAGGCTGACGATCTGTGTTACTTCCGGGGCTCAGGATCCTCCCGATGGCGATCACGATTTTGATCGCCGTGACGCAACCGGCTGACGGGCAATCACTTGCAGGATCGATTGGCCTGATCCCCGGAGATGGCATCGCGATTGCTCCTCTAGGATTGCCAAAAGGAGGAGATTCAAATGCGCAAACAGAAAGGTTTCACACTGATCGAGCTGTTGATCGTCGTGGCGATTATCGGGATTATCGCGGCCATCGCGATCCCGAACTTGCTCAACGCGATCGACAGGGGCAAGCAGAAGAGGACAATGGCCGACATGCGGTCGATCGGAACAGCGATCGAATCGTATGCCATCGACAACAACTTCTACCCGCAGGGGATGTCGAGCGTGGGCGCGTCGGGCGTTTCCGCTTTCGTGTCGCCGATCTACATCGCGACGGTGCCGACGACCGATGGCTGGGCGAACCCCTGGGACATCGACTCGGACTCGAACGGCACCGAGTACACGGTGACCAGTGTCGCCAAGGACGCGACGGTCGGCACCAACGGCGGCGGTGCCACCGGCGATTTCGGCTGCGACATCGTGTTCACGGCCGGACAGTTCTACCAGTGGCCACAGGGGACGCAGACCTAGTCTGGCTTTGCTTTCGAATCAGGGGCGGTACCTCAGGGTACCGCCCTTTTTCTTTCTCCGCCCGCGCAT
>JAPUIN010000079.1 GCA_027297005.1 Acidobacteriota bacterium | reverse complement strand
ATGAACCTGGAGGAAAAGGTGCGCCTGGCGCGCCAGCTCGACCTGCTCGGTGTGGATGTCGTGGAGGCCGGTTTTCCGATGGCATCGGAGGACGACTTCCGGGCGGTGCAGGCGGTGGCGAGGGAGATTCGCCGGCCCGTCATCGCCGGTCTCGCGCGCACGACAGACAGTGACATCGAGCGCGCCTGGCGCGCCCTGGAGGTCGCCGAGCGACCCCGCATCCATACCTTCATCGCCACGTCCGACATCCACATGCAGCACAAGCTGCGCAAGTCCCGGGACGAAGTTCTCGAGATGACCGATCGGGCGGTGCGATTGGCGAAATCGTTCACCCCCGATGTGGAGTTCTCGGCCGAGGACGCCACCCGGAGCGATCTCGATTTTCTGTGCAAGGTCGTCGGTGTCGCGATTGCGGCCGGCGCCACGACGATCAACATCCCCGATACGGTCGGGTACACGACGCCCAGCGAGTTCAATGGCATCATCAGCGAGCTTCTGATGCGCGTGCCAGGCATCGAGAAGGCGGTGCTCTCAGTCCACTGCCACAATGACCTCGGCCTTGCGGTCGCGAACTCGATCGCGGCCGTGCAGGCGGGGGCCCGCCAGGTCGAGTGCACTGTGAACGGCATCGGGGAGAGGGCGGGGAACGCCGCCCTCGAAGAGATCGTCATGTCGTTCTACGTGCGCCGCGACCTGCTGCCGTACACGACCGGCGTCGTGACGACCGAGATCTACAAATCGAGCCAGCTGCTGTCGAGCATCACCGGCATGCTGGTGCAACCCAACAAGGCGGTGGTCGGCAAGAACGCCTTCGCGCACGAGGCGGGGATCCACCAGGACGGTGTCCTGAAGGAACGGCGTACCTACGAGATCATGACCCCCGAGTCGGTCGGCATCAAGACAAACCGGCTGGTGCTCGGGAAGCACTCGGGCCGGCATGCCCTCGGCCGCAAGATGGCCGATCTCGGTTACAAGCTGACGCGACCAGAGCTGGACAGCGCGTACGCGCGCTTCATCGAGATCGCCGACCAGAAGAAGGAGATCTTCGACGAGGATCTGATCGCCATCGTCCACGAAGGGATGAAGGAGATTCCGGAGACCTTCCGGCTGAAGATGATCCAGGCGACCGCCGGAAGCGTGCGACCTTCCACGTCGACCGTGATTCTTGAGGTCGACGGACGCGAGGATTCGGCCTGCTCGATGGGAGACGGCCCGGTGTCGGCCACCTACACCGCCATTGATCAGATCACGAAGTTCAGGGGGCGCCTGATCGATTACTCGATCCGGTCAGTGTCGCGCGGCCGCGATGCTATCGGCGAGGTCTTCGTGCACGTTGACTTTGGCGGCAAGTCGTTCACCGGCAAGTCGGTCTCGACCGATGTCGTGGACGCCAGTGCCCGGGCCTATCTTCATGCGGTTAATAAAGCGATCCACCTGACGCGGACGCTCGAACGGGCCGCTGAGGAGGGTCGTGCGGAGCCGCTCCCGCGCGTCTCTGCAGGAGGAGCGACGAAGCCGGCCGTCATGGAGGCATCGGGCCAGGGTTCGTTGGAGGGGCAGGGGACCGGCGACGCCGCAAGGCGCGAGACCGGACAGCCAGGCTCTGATCCGTATCGATTTATTAACCTCGTATAGCGCAGGCCGGTCCGGCCAGCCAAGCTTCAGCCGGACCGCGATCCTGCGTTTTACTTTTTTCGACGCATGGTGCGGGAGGAACCGACGGGGAATTGACAGTGAGCGATCCGCGGCCGTTTCTGCCGCCGGAGGGGGAGATTCACGGGGGTGTATCCCCCGGGGGAATCGCCGGCGGCAGGAATGACCGCGGGAGGGATCGCGGCCCCGGCCTGAGCTGATCAGGCCAACCGGCTCCGCCCCATGGTGGAGCCGGGATGTCCGGCAGCTGTCGGAGGAGGAGCAGGAGGAGGAGAGAACGACCATGCGAGGCAAAGCACACGTATACCGTCAACTCCATTTCCACGCCAACGACATCATCCCTGAGCGTCATCAGGTCACGGATGATGAATCGAGGCTGGCACAGCACTTGCTGGAGGATATTGATCCAAAGTTCTTGTCGCGGGTCGAGCCGGGGGACATCATCATCGGGGGTGAGGAGTTCGGGAACGGAACGTCGCGTGAGCATGCCGTCTGGGCCCTCAAGGGTGCCCGCGTGGCGGCCGTGGTGGCCCGATCCTTTGCGCGCGTATTCTTCCGGAACGCCCTGAACAACGGGCTAATCGTCCTGGAATGTACCGGGGCGGTCGATCGCGCTGAGACCGGCGACCTGATGGAGATCGATCTGAAGAACGGGGTGGTGCGGAATCTGTCGAAGGGGGAGGTGCACCCTTTCGTGCCGATGACGCCGTTCGCCATGGAGATCCTGGAGGCGGGAGGGCTTCTGCCCTACGTGATGCGGCAGACGACCGGCGCCTCGAGCGCCTAGGAGATCCATGGCCGCCGGAACGACGAGACGTGTTCTTCTCCTGCCGGGGGATGGGATCGGGCCCGAAGTCGTGCGCGAGGCGGCCGCCGTCCTGCGGGACGCCGCCGCCCACGCGCGGATCAAGCTCGAGATGGATGAGCGGGCGGTTGGCGGCGCAGCTCTCGTCGAATCTGACGAGCCGCTGCCGAAGGAGACGCTCGATGCCGCCAGGAGGGCCGACGCGGTTCTGCTCGGTGCGGTCGGCCTCCCGGAGCATGATGCCCTGCCGCAGGAACGGCGGCCGGAGCGGGCGCTCCTGGGACTGCGGAAGGGGCTCGGGACGTTCGCGAACCTGAGGCCGGTGAAGCTCTACCCGGTTCTGGAGGCGGCGTCACCTCTGCGCAGCGAGCGGGTCCGCGGGACCGACCTGCTGATCGTGCGGGAGTTGACCGGGGGGATTTACTTCGGCGTCCCGCGCGGCGTGGAAGGGAAGGCCCCCAACCGCGTCGCGAGGAATACCCTGGTTTACTCGGAGATGGAGATCCGCAGGATCGCGCGGGTGGCGTTCGAGGCGGCCCGCAAAAGGAGAAAGAGGGTGACGTCGGTCGACAAGGCGAACATTCTGGAGACCTCGCAGTTGTGGCGCGAGGTTGTGGGGGAGACCGCGAAGGAGTATGCGGATGTCCGGCTCGAGCATCTACTGGTCGACAATGCCGCGATGCAGCTCCTGGCCCGACCGGCGGAGTTCGACGTCATCCTGACCGGAAACATGTTCGGGGACATTCTGAGCGACGAGGCGGCAATGCTGGCCGGAGGGATCGGCATGCTCCCCTCGGCAAGTCTGGGGGAGAGCTCGGGGCTTTACGAGCCGGTGCACGGTTCGGCGCCCGACATCGCGGGACGGGGGGCGGCCAACCCTCTTGCGGCGATCCTGTCGGTGGCGATGCTGCTGCGACACTCCCTGGAGGCTGGCCCTGAGGCCGAGCGTATCGAGAAGGCGGTCGAAAAGGTTCTGGCGGAAGGTGCCCGGACACCCGATATTGGTCGGGAAGGGGAGAGGACGGTCACCACGGCCGAGATGGGAGAGCGCGTGCGCGAAGCGATGGCACGAGCGGCATGAGGAGACGATGGACCATCGAGAAGAGATGAAGTTGCAGGGAGGTCCGGTGGCACCGGTGACGGAGCCGGCCTCCGCCCCCCCCGAATCGCGTCCGGCGCTCCACCCGAAGGCGGCCGAAAAACCGCGCGCGCGTGGCCGGCCCGGGCCGACGTCGGCCGCGGCGCCCACGGGTGAGATGCGCGGCGCGAAGATCCTCATCGAGGCCCTCGTCCGTGAGGGGGTCGACACAATCTTCGGATATCCGGGCGGCGCCATCCTCCATGTCTACGATGAGCTGGCGCGGGCGCGCGACAGGATCAACCACGTTCTGGTCCGCCACGAGCAAGGGGCCGTGCATGCCGCGGAGGGTTTTGCGCGCTCGACCGGCAGGGTGGGCGTGGTGATGGTCACCTCCGGCCCCGGTGCCACGAACTGCGTCACCGGGCTGGCGAACGCCCTGATGGATTCGACGCCGATTGTCTGCATCACTGGTCAGGTGCCGACCCACTTGATCGGAAACGACGCTTTTCAGGAGGCAGATGTCGTCGGAATCACGCGCCCGTGCACCAAGTACAACTACCTGGTGAAGGATGTGCGCGATCTGTCGCGTGTCGTGAAAGAGGCGTTCTACATTGCCCGGAGCGGCCGCCCCGGTCCGGTCCTGATCGATCTCCCGAAGGACGTGACTGCCGCAATCACCCGGTTCGAGTACGACGAAGAGACGCAGCTGCCATCCTACACACCGCCCGCGAAGGGGGATCCGGTCCTCGTGCGCCGGGCCGTGGAGATGATGCTCGCTGCGGAGCGGCCGATCCTCTACGTCGGCGGTGGCGTCGTCAACGCCAACGCGTCGGAGGATCTGATCGCCCTCGTCGAGAGGCTGAACCTGCCGACGACCCCGACGTTGATGGGGCTCGGCGGCTTCCCTTCGGCGCATCGGAACTGCCTCGGCATGCTCGGCATGCACGGTAGCTATGCCGCCAACATGGGGATCTCGAACGCCGACCTCCTCATCGCCATCGGAGCGCGGTTCGACGATCGGGTGACCGGCCGCCTGAAGGATTTCGCCCCGAAGGCCAAAGTGATTCACGTCGACATCGACGCCTCCTCGATCAACAAGAACCGCGTGGTCGAGATCGGC
>JAPUIN010000078.1 GCA_027297005.1 Acidobacteriota bacterium | reverse complement strand
CATGACGAATCGGCCCTCAAGGGGCTCGTGGGTGATCATCCGGGGGAGGCAATCTATCCCTTTTTGCTCGCCACCGCTTATCGTGCTGGAGGTCGATTCGATGATGCGATGGTCATGTATCGGCGAGTGCTAGAGGTGGATCCCGGGGAAGCGCGCGCCCTCATCAATCTCGGCAATATTCACGCTCTGCGGCAGGAGTTCGCGGTGGCGCAGAGGTTCTACGCGAGGGCTTGGTCGAGTGATCCGACTGTGGCGCTCGCCCACTACAACAGCCACCTGGCGCACCTCGAGGTGTTCCACCTCGAGGCGGCCGACTCCGAACTGGACGAGGCCCGACGCCTCGATGAAGGAAGGATCAACGAACTGCTCCAGACCAGCAGTGATGCGGGTTCGCGGCGAATCCCGGTCGACACGCAATACCGGCCTGGCGAGATCTGGGAGAGGGTCGTGGAGCTCCACCGCTCAGGGGGAGCGACCCTGCAGGCCGGTAGGATTCTCCGCTCGCCCGGCACTCTGGCAGGAGGATTCGGATGCCTGGCTCTTTTCATTCTGCCGGGGTTGGGTTTGGCCCCGCGCCGGAATTCCGCCAGACGATGCCGCCGCTGCGGTCGACCCTCCTGCCGTCGATGCCAGGGCACATCGAAGCACGCCGATGTCTGCGCGCAGTGCACTCATCTCTTCGTGCTCCGGGACGGGGTGGCGCCTGGCATGAAGGCCCAGAAAATGGAGGAGGTGGCACGGTACCGGAAACGTCACTTCCTCGCTACGCGTCTGCTCAGCCTGTTTGTGCCGGGGGGCGGCCACGTGCTGGGAGGTCGTGCGATCAAGGGGACGCTCGTTCTGGTTGGCTGGATGTTCGCGATCTGCGGGTTGGTTTTGCGCGGCCGCGTGCTGATCGCTCCCGAAGAGATCGTATCGACCGGCTGGTCGGGTATCGGGGTTCTGCTGATCGGGATGGGGGTCTTGTCCTGGCTGACCGGCAATCTCACGACTCACGAGGCACGCAAAGACTGAGGGAGCCATGGCGCTCAAAGGAACGCTCAAGGATTTCAGCCTGGCCGATATCTTTCAGCTGATCGGCATTCAGCGGAAGACCGGCGTGTTGACCTTGAAGAACAAAGACGACGTGGTGACCGTGGCATTCGTGGAAGGGGAAGTGGTTGCCGCCGACTCCCTGCATCGCAGACTCGAGGATCGGCTCGGCTCGGTGCTCGTGAAGTCGGGCCGGATCACCGAGGCCCAGCTGCAAGAGGCGCTCCGAGTTCAGAAAAACACCCTGAAGCGAATGGGAAACATTCTGGTCAATCTCAAATTCATCGATGCGGCCACTCTACAGGAGGCGCTGCAGGTCCAGATCAGCCAGATGGTTTACCGGTTGTTCCGCTGGCGCGATGGTGAGTACGACTTCAGCCAGGAGGGGCGGGTCGACTACGACCGCGAAAACGTCGTTCCAATGTCAGCAGAGAGCATTCTGATGGAGGGGGCCCGGATCCTCGATGAATGGCCAATGATCGAGAAGGGCCTCAAATCATTCAAAACGGTCTTCCGGCGTGCGAACGTCGAGATCGCAACCGGTGAAGTACCGTCTCAAGGTGGCCAGGAGCCGGAGGAGGAGGCCCAGACCGTCACGCTGAACGACGAGGAACGTCTCATTTACGACCGCGTTGACGGGAATCTGAGTGTTCAGGAGATCGTCGAGCGTTCGCGGCTGAGCGAGTTCGACACATGCCGGATTCTGTTCGAGTTGCTGACACGCCAGATCATCGAGGAGGTGGCCTCGCCCGCTCAGAAGAAGGCGCGCGCCGCCAGGAAAGAGGTGCGCGACTCTTCCCCGGTCCTGATCGGATTCGGCTTTCTGTTGTTGATCCTCGTGACCGGCGCAGTCTCGATCTACAGAGCGGAGCCGTGGCTGGTACGCATGGTCAATCAGGAGCCGCTCGGGTCACTGCTTTCTCCTACGGTTGGAGAGCCGCAGGTCGATCGTCTGCAGCTGGCGATCGGTCGCAGCAGACTGCAGCGAATCGAGTTCGCTCTTGATGTTTACTACCTCCTCAATCGCGGCTATCCGATCAATCTGGAAAGTCTGGTGATGGCATCTCTCCTCGAGCCTGCCGACCTCAAGGATCCCTGGGGAAGGCTCTATCTGTACGAGCCCGCAGGTGATGGCTACAGGCTGCTCTCGCCCGGCACGGCTGGGGCGGATGAGGATCGCGCCGATCGACGCGCCGCCTCAAAGGAATCAGGCGAACCATACTAAGTACTACTATATTATCGGTTTACTGGTATGCTTGCCGCCGTCACAAGACTTGACAACGCTCCGCTCAACTCCTATACTATGCATCGACTCAGACTAATGATGACGGCCTTTATGGTCGGGAGGGAATTCGGATGAGCAAAATCATCGGCATCGACCTTGGAACTACCAATTCGGTCGTCGCCGTCATGGAAGGCGGTAAGCCGATCGTGATCCCGAGCGCTGAGGGAGCCAGGACCACCCCGTCCGTTGTTGCCTTCAGCGACAAATCGGAACTTCTCGTCGGCCAGGTTGCCAAACGTCAGGCGGTCACCAATCCTGAGAACACGATCTTCTCCATCAAACGCTTTATGGGACGCCGGATGGAAGAGGTCAACGAAGAGATGAAGATGGTTCCGTATCGGGTCGTGGCGGGATCTGGAAACGCCGTCAAGGTGCGAATCCGGGGGAAGGAGTACAGCCCGGAGCAGGTTTCGGCCTACATTCTCCAGAAAATGAAGCAGTCAGCCGAGGATTACCTCGGGGAAAAGGTCACCCGTGCGGTGATCACGGTGCCGGCCTATTTCAACGACGCCCAGCGCCAGGCGACCAAGGACGCCGGCCGCATCGCCGGTTTCGAGGTCGAGAGGATCGTCAACGAGCCCACCGCAGCAGCACTGGCGTACGGGCTCGAGAAGAAAGCAGATGAGGTGATCGCTGTCTACGACTTCGGGGGCGGCACCTTCGATATTTCGATCCTCGAGATCGGAGAAGGGGTGGTGGAGGTCAAGTCGACCAGCGGTGATACCCACCTCGGCGGCGACAACCTCGACCAGCGCGTGATGGACTGGATCGTCTCCGAATTCAAGAAAGATCAGGGAATCGACCTGGCGAAGGACCGCATGGCTCTCCAGCGCCTCAAGGAGGCGGCCGAGAAGGCCAAGTGCGAGCTCTCCACCGTGACCGAGACGGACATCAACCTTCCGTTCATCACGGCTGATGCCAGCGGTCCGAAACATCTCACGATGAAGTTGAGCCGCTCTCAGTTTGAGCGACTCGTGGGGGATCTCATTGACGGCACCATCAAACCGGTCGCTCAGGCGCTCAAGGACGCCGGCCTGAAGCCTGCCGACATCAAGGAAGTGGTTCTGGTCGGCGGCAGCACGCGGATCCCGCGAGTGCAATCGGTCGTCAAGGAGTTCTTCGGGAAGGATCCGCACAAGGGGGTCAACCCGGATGAAGTCGTCGCCATTGGCGCAGCCCTCCAGGCGGGGGTGCTCGGCGGCGAGGTCAAGGATCTCCTTCTGCTCGACGTCACGCCCCTCTCGCTGGGAATTGAAACCCTCGGCGGTGTGATGACGAAACTGATCGATCGCAACACCACGATTCCGACCAAGAAGAGCGAGATTTTCTCGACCGCCTCTGACAGCCAGACGAGCGTCGAGGTGCACGTCCTTCAGGGCGAGCGCGAGCTGGCGAGCGCCAACCGGCCATTGGGGCGGTTCCATCTCGTCGGGATCCCACCCGCACAGCGCGGGGTGCCGCAGATCGAGGTCACCTTCGACATCGACGCCAACGGAATCCTCAACGTGTCGGCCAAGGATACAGCGACGAGTAAGGAACAGAAGATCACGATCTCGGGCACCGGCACGTTGACCAAGGACGACATCGACAAGATGGTGAATGAGGCACAGGCCCACGCTGAGGAGGATAAGACGCGTCGGGAGGAGATCGAAACGAAGAACAACGCCGACGCGCGCGTCTATCAGATGGAGAAGCTCCTCGACGAAAACAAGGACAAGATCTCACCTGAGGACGACCGGGCCGTCCGCGCCGCCATCGAGGAACTGCGCAAGGTGATGTCCGACGGGACGAAGGAGCAGATCGAGGAGTCTCTCAAGAAACTCGATACCGAATCCCACCGCGTCGCCCAGATCCTCTACCAGAAATCGGATGCCGAGGTGGGGCAGGAGAGCGGCGGTGGAACCAAGGAGGAGCAACCCCCGTCCGGAGACTCGGCTCAGGAGGGAGAGGTGATTGACGCTGAGGTCGTGGATGTCGACGAGTCGAAGCGATGATCCGCCGGGTCCCCCCGCGGCCCCGTGGTCCCCATCTCGAGGAATGGAACCCTGTGCGCGATCTTCTGTCCCTCAAGGAACGCTTGAACCGTCTGTTCGAAGGTGTTCTCAAGAAGGGTGATTTCGGGGATACGGAACCCGGAGGGTGGGTGCCCCTTGCCGACCTGAGCGAGTGCGACGGCGCCTACCGCGCTACGGTCGAGCTGCCGGGGGTCCCACGGGAGAAAATCTCGATCCGACTCGATTCGGGCATCCTGACGATCGAAGGAGTGCGCGCTCCCGATCCCGATTCGAGAGAGGCCGAACATTTACGAGTCGAGCGCTCCCACGGCCCCTTCTCCCGAGTGTTTCATCTCCCGGGTCCAGTGGATCAGGAAAGGGTCGAAGCCCGTTTTCATCTTGGGCTGCTGGAAATCGTGCTGCCGCGGACACCCGGCAGGTCGGGCGGGCCCCTGCGTATCAAATTGGACTGAGCGAGCGATGAACCACTACGAAACGCTGGGCGTCGGACGCAGGGCCCGTACGTCCGAGATCAAGAAGGCGTTCCGCAGGCTGGCACGTAAATACCATCCAGATCTGAATCCTGGCGATCGTGCAGCGGAAGAGCGCTTCAAGCGGGCGACCGAGGCGTACGAGGCTCTCTGCGACCCGAAGCGCCGGAAGGCATACGACCTGCAGCTGCAGTACGGTGCGGGCGCGGCCGGTCCCCCGCCCGGCTCCGGCTACGAGACCGCGTTCGATCTGGGGGATCTGGGAGGAGCGGGAGGCTTCTCGTCGTTCTTTTCTGAGTTTTTGGGGAGTCGCGGGCGACCCGCGGCGGATCGCAACACCGCTCGGCGCGGCGACGATGTGACTCAGACACTGCATGTCGATTTTTTCGACGCGTTGCACGGGCTGACCACGACGGTCACACTGGATGCGGAATCAACTTGCCCACGATGCGCCGGGTCGGGCAGGGTTCCGTCGCGAGTGCGCCGCACCTGCGCCGATTGCGCGGGAACGGGGAAGATCAGTCATGTTTCGGGGCTCCTCCGCTTCGCTTCGAACTGCCCACGCTGTGGCGGGGAAGGAACGCTCGGCGCCGAAGGCTGCGGTACCTGTCAGGGGAATGGGGTGCTGACCCGGCGTGAGTCGCTGCGCGTCAACATTCCCGCCGGCGTGGATCACGGATCGCGAGTGCGGATTCCAGGCCGCGGTCGGGCGGGGCGAAACGGCGGATCGCCAGGTGATCTCTTCATCATTACTCAGGTTGCACCTCACCGTTTCTTCCGACGAATCGGTGATAACATCTATTGCACGGTGCCGATCACGGTCACCGAGGCGGCGCTCGGTGCGCGCCCCGAGGTTCCGACGATCGACGGCAGGGCCACCTTCCGTGTCCCTCCTGGCACCCAGACGGGGCAGAAGTTCCGGTTGCGCGGAAGAGGTGCCCCATCGTTGCGCGGTGGCGGCCGTGGCGATCAGTTCGTGGAGGTACGCGTTTCGACTCCTCGGGCCGCCGATGAACGCTCGCGACAACTCCTTCGGGAGTTGGGCGATCTCAATCCCGGTAAGGAGGTCCGCCGGGAGATTCTCGCCTGACGGACTCACGGTATCCGGAGGGACGATGTCGTCGAAGAAGGGCCGAGCGTATTACATGATCAGCGTCGTGGCGCAGGAATTCAGTGTTCACCCGCAGACGCTGCGCATGTACGAGCGTGAGGGACTTCTCAAGCCCTCACGTACGGATGGCAACACAAGGCTTTACTCGGACGGGGATCTCGAACGCCTTGCCTTCATCCTGAACCTGACGCGCGACCTCGGCGTGAATCTCGCCGGCGTCGAGATCATTCTCAACATGCGGCGGAAGATGGAGTCGATGCAGGCCGAGATGGATCGTTTCATCACGAGACTGAAGGAAGAACTGCAGTCCAGACGCGAGCGGGAGGGGATCGACTCGACACAGGCATTGGTTCCAGTCAGGCGGCCAGGGAGAATCATCAAGATCAAGAAGGGGTGATGGGTGGAACAGTCGAAGTCATCGAGCAGAAGGCCATCGTCCTCGTCCGAAACTCTCAAGAAATACCTGCAGGAGATCTCGAAGCTTTCCCGCATCACCGCCGATGAGGAGAAGGTTCTCGGAGCGGAGATCCAGGGGGGTGACAAGGAGGCGTTGCGCAAGTTGGTCGAGGCGAATCTCCGGTTCGTCGTCAGCTTCGCCAAGAAATACCGGAATTGCGGTCTTTCGTTCCTGGATCTGATCAACGAGGGAAACATCGGCCTGATTGAGGCCGCGAAGCGCTTCAACCCGAAGAAGAATGTCAAGTTCATTACCTACGCGGTGTGGTGGGTGCGGCAGGCGATTATCCACGCGCTGTCGGACCAGAGCGGCGCTTTCCGTCTGCCTCAGAAACAGGCCAATCTCCTCTACCGGATCGGGCGAACCATCTCTCAATTGACGCTCGATCTCGAGCGCCACCCCACCCCGGACGAGATCGCCCAGAAGCTCGAAATTCCGGTCCAGGAGGTGGTCAACCTGCTGCAAGTGGCCGATGAGAACGTGTCGTTGTCGACCGTCATCGACGAGGAGCACGAGTTTCATCTGTCCGACAAGCTTGAACAGGACGTCATCCCCTCTGCGGACATTGTGCTGCTGCGCTCGTCATTGAGAGATCACCTGTACGCGTGCATCGAGGAACTGGACCCGAAGGAGCAGAAGGTGCTGAGGCTGCGCTTCGGGCTCGAGGAGGGGGAGCCCCGGACCCTGAAGGAGATTGGCGAAATGATGGGTCTGTCTCGCGAACGTATCCGCCAGATTGAAGCGCAGGCGCTCGAAAAGCTCAACCGCTCCCAGAAGTGCCAGCAACTGCAGGGCTATCTCAACTGACGGACGGTTTCGGCCATGGATGAGATCAACGAGGAGCGCTGCCCGGACTGCCGGGGTACCGGGTTCTCGATCATTTCCGTGGACGGTGGCACGCGGGCCCGACCGTGTCGTTGCCGCCGTCCGACACGGAGCGCCTCCGCACTAGAAACCTTCCTTCAGAAGGCACGCGTTCCCCGCCGGTACTGGGAATGCGAGTTCGACAACTTTGATGCACATGGACCGCACGCGTTCTCCCTGTCGAACGCCAAGGCGCGTGCCATGCGATACGCTGAGGAGTATCCACTCGACGACCGCGGTTTGCTCCTGATGGGGCCGCCGGGCGCCGGCAAGACCCATCTCTCGGTATCGACGCTGCGCCGACTGATGGTCGAGAAAGGCGTACCTTGTCTGTTCTGTGACGTCCAGGATCTGCTGCGTGGGCTGCAGTCGACCTTCGACCGTCAGTCGGGGCTCACTGAACTCGATCTGCTCCAGCCACTTCTCACCACGGAGGTGGTCCTGCTGGATGACCTCGGCGGCCGACAGTTCAGCCCGTGGGTGGAGGAAACGCTGGCGCACATCATCACGAAGAGATACAACGACAAGAAGGCCACTCTGGTCACCACCAACTACCTCGACCAGGCCTCGAAACGGCAGGTGCCGACGTTGAAGGATCGAATCGGACCTCGGGTGCGGTCGCGCCTGCATGAGATGTGTCATCTCGTCCTGGTGGAGGCCAATGATTTTCGGAGCGAGATCAAGCTCGCGGACCATCATCCGCTGACCGGCCTTCC
>JAPUIN010000077.1 GCA_027297005.1 Acidobacteriota bacterium | reverse complement strand
TGCAGGACGAGCTCGTCCCTCGAGATCTGCTCGATCCGCTCGGCGGTGAAGGTATACGACGGCTCGGCCCAGCCGCTCGCGTCGTAGAACGTCCCGGTTTCCGTCTCGAGGTTGTAGTCGAGGCTCCGCGCGGTGATCCGGGAATTTCCCTGATCGAGAATGACGTTCCCCTCGGCGTGCACTTCGTTGGTGGAAGGGATGAAGCGCACGTAGTCAGCCTGCAGCCGCGCCCTACCGAACTTGATATCGACATACTCCTTGAGGATCAGTTCGTCCTTGCCGATAATCGAGCCCGGCCCGGCGGAGATCTCGAGTGCGGCCCCGCGGGAGCCCGGCTGCACCACGCGACGCTGTCCCTGCTGACCCGGCTTCCCGTCCGGCTCGGGCGGTTCTGCCTCCTCGGCCCGCAGTCCCAGGGGAAGAGCCAGGATGAGGGCGAGGAGGGGGATGATCCTGTTTGTCCGGTGTGGCATGCGTCGGCGCGTGTCCACCATGCTCGAGCCTTGAGGGCCGGCCTCAGGTGACGGCGACGCCTGCGTAGGCGACCACCGATTCGTAGTCTCCACTCCGGTCGCCCGAATTAGCGTACGCGATCAACCGCGCCTCGCGCGCTCCCAGGCGGCGCGCCGCCTCGAGGCCCGCTACCGTCGGCGCAATCCCGCACATGCTGATCTCACGCTCCACGACGACCCTGTGCAGGCCCTCGGGATCGATCGCCAGCACACGCTCGAGAGCCATTCGATCGAGCTTCTCCGCTTCGGCAGCCGGGATGTAGTGCGACATATCGCTGCTCATCACAATCAGCACCTCTCCGTCCGTTTCCTGAATCGCGTCGGCCAGAGCCCGTCCCAGATCGAGGAGCAGCGGGAGCCTCAGGGTGCCGACGCAGACCGGCACGAGCGAGATCTTCTCCAGCATGTGCATCAGAAACGGAACCTGAACCTCCAGAGAATGTTCCCTCAGGTGGGCCCTCGCGTCCGGCCGGGCGGCCGGACAGTGGGAGAGGAGGGATCGGGCGAGCGGCTCGTCAATCGGCACCTCCCCCAGAGGAAGATCCCACGCCCCCTCGTCGAACACGGCGATAGGTTCCCCCACCCCGGTGTGGTTGGGACCGAGGATCACGATCCGCCGTGAGAGCGCGGCCGCTGAGTAGGTCGCGGCGGCGACACCCCCCGAGTAGATGTAACCGGCGTGCGGAACCATCAGGGCCAGTGCCCGTGGGCTCGATGCAGCCTCCGGTCCCTTGATCAGTTGTCGCAAATCCCTGGAAAGGACGCCTGGCTCGGCCGGGTAGAAAGTGCCCGCCACGGCAGGTTGACGCCTCATGGTCGGCCTCCCTCAGCACCGCTCGATGGGTCGTCCTGTAGCGCAGTATATGCTACCAGAAGATCTTCCCAAAGTAAAGAAAACCGGGCACTTGCGTTGTTTTCGCACCGCACCGTGTGGTAAGATTCCGGCCCCTGTTCACGACCTTTCTGGCAGGATAAACTGGACATGAAACGGAGGAAGACCCTGGCTTCGCGCCCGGCGTCGGTGCTCCGGTTGGCTCTCGCACAGATCGAGCCGATCCTGGGTGATGTCGAAGCGAACGTCGCCTCGCATCTGCGCCTGGCGCGCGAGGCGAGGCGACGTGGGGCCGATCTTCTGGTGTTCCCCGAACTCAGCCTGACCGGCTACCGGCTCCAGGACCTGGTCGCCGAGGTTGCCCTTCCTCTCGATCGCCCCGCCGTGCTGCGTCCACTGATCGAGGCCAGTCGCCAGGTTTCGATGGTCGTCGGGCTCGTCGAGGAGTCGGAGAGACACCAGTACTACAACACCGCCGTCTATCTCGAGGGTGGGCGGATTCGCCACGTGCACCGCAAGGTTTACCTGCCGACCTACGGCATGTTCGAGGAGGGACGTTATTTCACCGCAGGCGAGACTCTACGTGCGTTTCGATCGCGGTCGGGGCGGTTCGGGATCCTGATCTGCGAAGACCTCTGGCACTCATCGACCTCCCTGGTGCTGGCGCAGGACGGGGCTGACTATCTGCTCGTGATCTCGAATAGCCCGACTCAGGGGATCGATTCCAGCGACGCTCTCGCCAACCAATCCACGTGGAAGAATCTCCTCAGCGTCACGGCCCAGATGCAGACGGTCTACGTCGCCTGGGTGAACCGGGTCGGTTTCGAGGATGGGGTCAACTTCGGGGGCGCCTCGTGCATCATCGACCCCTTCGGTCGGACCACGGCACGGGCGAGCCTGCTCGAGCCGGAGTTGCTGATCTCCGATCTCGATCGGGCCGTGCTGCGCCGCGCGCGCACGACCTACCCTCTGCTGCGGGACGAGCGGCTGTCTCTCCTCTCCCGGGAGATCCGTCGCCTGATCGAGCGTCCCCCGGACACGCGTGGGCCGGGCTAGGACACCCGTCAGGGCGGCCAGATCCACGGTCGCAGCAGAAGCCTTCTGAGATATGCGGGCTATGAGACTGCCCGGGTCTTGCGTTGGGCGTCGTTCATCGCCTCAACGCGATTCGTCAACTCCCCGATTCCCTCGATCGACACGCACACCTCATCGCCGGACTCGAGAGGTCCAACACCGTCCGGCGTGCCGGTGGCGATCAGATCACCCGGCTCAAGCGTCATGACGCCCGAGATGAAGCTGATCAGCTTCGAGATGCCGAAGATCATGCGATTCACCGGCGAAGATTGACGCCGCTCGCCGTTCACATAGGTCTCGACTGTCAGTCCGAAGGGATCAATCCCCGCCGCGATGCAGGGACCGACGGGACAGAAGGTGTCGAACCCCTTGGCCCGGGTGAATTGCACATCCCTGCGCTGCAGGTCGCGCGCCGTGACATCATTGAGGCACGTAAACCCGAACACGTGCTCAAGGGCGCTATCCTCCGGCACCCGGCTCGCGCGCCGACCGATGACGATCGCCAGCTCCCCCTCGTAGTCGACCTGCCGGCTCTCGACGGGGAGCCGTATCGTCCCGTCCGGCGGCAGAATCGCCGACGGCGGCTTCATGAACAGGAGAGGCTCCGTCGGGGTTTTGCTACCGAGTTCGGCCACGTGGGCGCGGTAGTTGCAGCCCACGGCGACGATCTTGGAGGGCGTGCAGGGCGCGAGGCGACGCAGACCCGCCATCGGACGGGGAGGTTGAAGTTCACCCGGAGCGTCCCAAGGCGCTCCTGACAACTCGCACACGGTGCCGTCCGGCTCGATGCGGGCATGGAAGACGCGATCTCCTCCGTCCGCCAGGCGCACGAAGCGCATGGGGGCGCCCATCGCGCGGCTACCTGGGCCGCTCCAGGTACTTCCCCTCGCTCGTGTCGATGCGGACGATCTCGCCGATCTCGATGAACTGGGGAACCTGAACCTGAAGGCCGGTTTCGAGGGTGGCCGGCTTGCCGCTTCCGGTCGCGGTGGCACCCTTGATGCCGGGCGGAGTGTCGACGACCTTGAGGTCGACGGTCGTCGGAAGCTCGATGCCCACCGGACGCCCCTCGTGCAGCTCGACGTTGATCTTGATATTGGGCGAGAGGTAGTACACATCATCTCCCAGATCGTCCCGCCTGATGGAGATCTGCTCGTAGGTCTCCGTGTTCATGAAGTGGTAGTCGTCATCCGATGAGTACAGGAATTCCATCTCGTGCTGTTCTACTTCGGCCCGCTCGATCCGATCCCCGGAGCTGAACCGGTGCTCGAGACTGTTCCCCGTCGTCAAGCTGCGTAGCTTCGCCTGCACGAGTCCCCGCTTGTTGCCGGGAGTAATATGCTGCACCTTCATCACGCGGCAGAGATTTCCCTGGTGAATGATCGTCATGCCGACGCGCAACTGGATCGCCTGAATCATCGGATCGGGAACCCCCCTCGAATCTTAGAACATAATTATAGCGGGTGGCTCGTGGTCGTCGCAAGGAGCGTCCACGCGTTTTCCGTTTGAACTCCTGTCGTTGACACGTGGATGGGAGCCGCATACCCTCTCGGTATGCGCGCACGAGGAGCGGAGAGGGAGAGGGCGATTCCGCCGCAACTGGGGCTCGATCCGGAAACGGCGGCGTCGTTGCTCGCCGACTTCGTCCGGAGCGAGACCCATAAAGCCGGGATGCGGCGGGTTGTCCTGGGACTTTCGGGCGGGATCGATTCTGCCACCTCGGCCGCGATCGCCTGCCGCGCCCTCGGCCCCGCAAACGTTCAGTGCGCCCTCCTTCCCTATCGCACCTCCAGCCCTTCCAGCCTGCGGGATGCCCGCCGAGTCGCCCGAATACTGAAAACGCGCACGGTGAAGGTAGACATCTCGCCGATGATCGATGCCTACTTCGGTCGCCATGGACGCGCCACGCGGCTGCGCAGGGGCAACAAGATGGCGCGCGAACGCATGTCGATCCTGTACGATTTGAGCGCGAAGGGGGCCGCGCTTGTTCTCGGCACCAGCAACAAGACCGAACTACTTCTCGGATACGGCACGATATTCGGGGACACAGCCTGCGCCATCAATCCGCTGGGCGATCTCTACAAGACGCAGGTTCGCCTGCTTGCTCCCCATTTCGGAATTCCTCCGGACGTCGTCTGGAAGACACCCAGCGCCGATCTGTGGGAGGGACAGTCGGACGAGGGAGAACTCGGTTACAAGTACGCCGACATCGACCGCCTGCTCGCGCTCCTGGTCGATCGGCGCGCCACACGGGCCGAGGCGATTGCCGCCGGCTTCACCCGCCACATGGTTGATCGGATCACGGCCCGGATCGTGCGGTCACAATTCAAGCGGCGACCGCCGGTCGTGGCCAAGGTGTCTCCGCGTACGGTCAACATCGATTTCAGGTACCCACGCGACTGGGGTCGCTAGGAGCCTGTCCGGGTTTTGCATGGGACGGGACCGCGCGTATGAGGCTTGCGAGTCGGAGAGAAGAAGCGCGGAGGGGGCGATGGGGATCCATCGTCGGCGCGGCGCCATGCATCCGGCAGCGCGGGGTCCCGCACGCAACCCCGCACTATACCCGGACAGGCTCCCAGGGGTGGTGAACCGCCCACCGGATCCGCAAGGGACGCTGTACGTGGTCGCGACTCCGATCGGTCATCTCGACGACATCACACTCCGGGCTCTGAACGTCCTGTCCAAGTCCCAGGTCATCGCCTGCGAGGACACACGGGTAACCCGGGGTCTGCTGACGCGACATGGTCTGAAGGCGCGACTCGTAAGCTGCCACCGTTTCAACGAGGCGCGTCGGGCCGACGACATCCTCAAGGTGCTGAACCGGGGAGAAACGGCGGCTTACGTCACCGACGGCGGCACCCCCGCTATCTCCGATCCCGGCGCCGTGCTGATCCAGCGAGTCCGCGATGAGGGACACCGCGTGATCCCAATCCCCGGACCATCCGCTCTGACAGCCCTCCTCTCGGTCAGTGGGTGGGGCTCGACAGCGTTCACGTTCCTCGGTTTTCTGCCCCACAGGAAAGGCGAACGACGGCGAGCGCTCGAAGCGGTGCGCAACGAACCGCGCCCCCTTCTATTCTTTGAATCACCGCACCGTCTGCGGGCCTCGCTCGACGATGCCGTCGAGGTACTCGGCGATCGGGGGGCGTTCCTGGGCCGCGAGATGACGAAGATCTACGAAGAGTTTCTCTCCGGGACGCTCGGCTCGATTCGCGAGGCGCTGGCTGGTCGGACGATCCGCGGCGAGGTCGCGATCCTCGTCGAGGGCATCCCCGCGGGGTCCCCGCAGCCGGCGGCGTCCGAAGAACCTCCAGAGCCTCCCGCGGAATCAGTCCGCCGACTGATCGAGGCTGGGTGGGATCGCAGAGAGGCGCTGCGCAAGGTCGCGCGGGAGCGCGGGATCTCGCGACGCGAAATCTACCGGAGCCTGATGGTTCGCAAGGAGCGCAGGAAATAAATCGGCGCGATCGGCTCGCGTTCACGCGCGTCCCCCTGCTCCTAAGGTCCGGGCGGCAGGACCTCATCCTCTGGTGGAACGGCCGCATCTCCTCCGGCGGGGGTGTACTCGTAACGCAGGCAGCATTTCAGCCGCCCGCACATCCCGGAAATTTTTGACGGATTGAGGCTGAGGTTCTGTGCGCGCGCCATCTTAATCGAAATCGGCGAAAATTCCTTAAGGAACGTGGAGCAGCAGAGAGCCTTCCCACAATCGCCGTAGCCCCCGAGCGTGCGGGCTTCGTCCCGAACACCGATCTGCCGCATCTCAATTCGGCTCCGAAACCGCCGAGCGAGCTCGCGGACCATATCGCGGAAGTCGACCCTGCCGTCGGCCGTGAAACTGAATGTGATCTTGCGCGATTCGTCCACTCGCTGCGCCTGCACCAGTTTCATCGGCATGCGCCGGCGGCGGATCAGGTCCTGACAATAAGCGTGCGCCTCGTCCTCGAGACGGGTGCGTTTCGTGAACTGTTTCAGGTCCTCTTCCGTGGCCACACGCAGCGCCCGCTTCATGCAGCCGATGCCGCACATCTTCCTCGCATGCGTCGTCGGTTGCGCGACCTCGCCAATCTCGAGCTGATTCCCTTCCACGACGACCATCTGGCCCATTTCGAAATCGTGGTCGCTCGAGTTGTATTGTGTGACACGCACTTGACCTTGCATGCGGATGCCGACCACGGAAACTTCGTGGCCGCCGTTCGACCGCTCTTGCGACGGCGGCAAATCGCAACCACCCGCAGGCGGTTTCGGACCACTGGAGGATGTGCCGGGCTCGTTTTCCGGAGGGGGGGAGTCCATGTGGGGACCTCAATATATAAAGGCCCGATCGTGCGGATCGGACCGGTCGGGGCATTGCTGCGAGATGATTATGCTATCGTAACCCGCTGTGCGTCAAGGAAACGGAAAAGCGCGAAAGGCCATCATCACGTATGGGCAAGCAGCAGCGGGCGGGCGAGACGAAGGTGTTCGCCTCCAACCGACAGGCGTTCTACACCTATTTCATCGACGAGCGCTATGAGGCCGGTATCGTCCTGCTCGGGACCGAGGTCAAGTCGATTCGCGCCGGACGGGTCAACCTGAAGGAAGCTTACGCCCGCCTGGACGGGCGTGAGCTTGTCCTGTTCAGCTGCAATATCTCACCGTACTCGCATGGCGGCTACTCCAATCACGATCCTCTTCGCCCCCGCAAGTTGCTTCTCCACAGGCAGGAAATCCAGAAGATCGCGCAGAAAATCCGTTCGGGGGGGGCCACGTTGATCCCGCTCCGGATGTATCTCACGCGTGGACATGTCAAGGTGGAGATCGCGCTGGCCAGGGGGAAGAAGCTGTGGGACAAACGCGAGTCGATCCGGCGGCGCGAACAGGATCGCGAGGCGCGGGCGGCCATACACGGGCGCCGCGGCCGCTGATCAGTTCGAGGAGACGCCTGCTCTGTGGAGAAGGAGATCCATAACCGTCCGGCGGACGACATTCAGATCGAACGGTTTTTGTAGATATGGATTCCCGGTACCCTCCAGAAACGCGAGGGTATCGGAACTGGCGAGATCACCGGTCGTGAAGATAACGCGACGGCTGAGGGCCACGTCGATCTCGCCGAGCTTCTGGAACAGCTCGCGTCCACCCATCCCGGGCATCTTCAGATCCGAAACGATGACGTCGAACGTCTCCTGGCGGATTTTCTCGAGCGCCGAAGCCCCATTCGTGGTCACCTCCACCCGGTGTCCGTCCATGCGCAGCGTGTCGCCTATGATATCGAGGATCGCAGGCTCGTCGTCGACAAGCAGAATACGGGCCCCGTGCCCTTTCAGGAGGACGGGTGCCTCGACTTTCGTTTCCTGGGGCTCTGACATGTTCACCTGGATCGGAAGATCAATCGTGAACATTGTTCCCATGCCGGGACGGCTGTCGGCGGTGATCGCGCCACCATGTTCGTTCACAATCCCGTAGCAGATCGACAGCCCCAGGCCGGTCCCCTGACCAACTTCCTTCGTCGTGAAAAACGGATCGAAAATCTTCTTCATGTTTTCAGGATTGATGCCGGTCCCATTGTCTCCCACCTCGATCCGAATCCGATCACCGACACGTCGTGTTCTCAGTGTGAGTTCAGCGGGCCGTTGGCTTCGGGCCATCGCATGCTGGGCATTGTTGATCAGGTTCATGAGAACCTGCTGGATCTGGCCCGCGTCGATCAGTGTCATCGGCAAATCCGGATCCAGATCGCGGATCACCTTCACGTGATCGACCTGGAGGTGATCCGTGCGCAGATCCAGAGTGCTCTCGATGATGGAGTTGAGATCGGCCATGGTGCTCTCGAGTTTCCGCTTGCGCGCGAAGATCAGCAGGTTCTGAACGATTCGCTTGCAGCGTTCGGCCTCGCGCTCGATTTTCTTCAGGCCCCGGCCGAGGTTCTCACCCGGATTCTTGCGCAGGAGCAGCTGCGAATATCCGAGGATCCCGGCAAGCGGATTGTTGAGCTCGTGGGCGACGCCACTGACCAGTTGCCCGACGACGGTCATCTTCTCAGCCTGCACGAGCTGATCCTGGGCGTCGCGAAGCTCCTGGGTGCGCTCGACAACCTTGATCTCCAGATCGGCATTGCTCCTTTGCAGCTGTTCACGCGATTCCCTCAGGTTCAGGGTCATGCGGTTGAACGCCTTTGAGAGAGCACCAATCTCATCCGCACCCCGGATCGGCAGGATGATGTCGAGATCCCCCTGGGCGATGCGGCGGGTGGCGTGAACGAGCTGCTTGATCGGATCGACGATCACCCTCACGAGCAGGACGGCGAACCCGACGCCGACGATCAGCACGGCGAGCGACGCCAGGGCCAGGCCCCGCCGGAGCACGCGCTGATCGTGAAGGAGATCAAAAGCCGACAGGCCGATACAGATTGATCCGATTTGAGTGCTCTCTGCCGTCGTTCGTGATCCTCCGAGCAGGATGTACAGCTCCTCTTCCTCTGCACTCCCCTGCCGGGACAGTATCGGCACCGAAAAGTAGAAGACTGGCGTGCCGCTCCGCAGGTGTGTACTCTCCCCTTCTTCCTTGATCACCATACCCCGACGCGTGATCGTGTTGGATGTCCACCGCGGGACCCGCACCACATCCTCAGCACGATGTTCCGCTACGACGACCCCCCGTTCGTCCGCGATGCCGGCGTAGACGACCTCCTGCTGCCCCTTGAGTGGTTCGAGCGCCGCGCGCAGCAGTTCGGGGCTGTGCGTCAACACGCCTAGAACCGACGCATCCGCCAGCCCTCTGGCGACCACCTCTCCCATCTCATCAAGCTCCCTGAGGGCCGACTTCTCGACCTGCACCCCGACCATCCAGCCAAAGCCGACGGTCGACAACATGAGGAGCGCCCCGATGCTGAGGGTGAATTTGAGCTTGAGGCTGAGGTTCGAGAACAAGCGGGAGACCTCTTCAATCCCCCGGGATGCGAGCAAGGGGATCCCGTCTCCCGGGCAGACGGAACCCTT
Source organism: Acidobacteriota bacterium (assembly GCA_027297005.1). Next base: position 3,598 of record JAPUIN010000077.1, on the reverse strand, counting down.
CCCATCAATATTAGGCGTCGATCAGGACGATTCAATGGGTGTGGACAACGGGCGGGCAGGTATCCGGCCGTTTCAGCGTATGGACCCTTCCTCTGGGCTGCTGGCGGAAGCGTAGAGCTTCTTGGGAATACGGCCGGATTGGTGCGCGAGGCGTCCCGCTTCGACCGCCAGGCGCATCGCCCGGGCCATCGCGACGGGATCCCGCGCACCGGCGATGCCGGTGTTCATGAGGACACCGTCGGCCCCCATCTCCATCACGATGGTGGCGTCCGAAGCGGTGCCGACACCGGCGTCGACGATTACGGGAATGTCATCGATCGCATCCATGAGCAATCGCAGGGTGACTGCGTTCTGAAGCCCGAGCCCGGATCCGATCGGGGCGACCAGCGGCATCACGGCGGCCGCCCCGGCATCCCGCAGGCGCTTCGCGACGACGAGATCATCATTGGTATAGGGCAGAACGATGAACCCCTCCTTGACCAACTCACGCGTCGCCTTCAGAAGCCCCTCGTTGTCCGGGAACAGAGTCCTTTCATCGCCGATCACCTCAAGCTTGATGAGGTCCGACAACCCGGCCTCTCGAGCCAGGCGGGCCGTGCGGATCGCCTCGTCCGCCGAGTAACACCCGGCGGTGTTCGGTAGCAGCGCGACCCGGCTCGTGTCGATGGCATCGAGCAGCGATTCGCCGCTCCGACGCGTCAGGTCGATGCGCCGCACGGCGACCGTGACCATTGCCGCCCCGGACGCGTCGATGGCACGCCGCGTGGTCTCCAGATCCGGGTATTTCCCGGTGCCGACGATGAGGCGGGACGCATAGGAACGCCCCGCGATGATGAGATTCTCTGTCCTCATGCTCAAACTCCTGCCCGCCACCTGGCGATCTGCGTGGAATCTCCGGAGACCAGCGCGAACGATCAGCCTCCGCCCACGAATTGAACAATCTCGATGCGATCGCACTCCTTGAGTGCCACTTCGCCATGCTCCCGCGACGGCACGATCCGGCCGTTCACCTCGACAGCGATCCGTTTCGGCTCCAGACCGAGGGAATGGAGCAGGACGATGATGGTCGCACCGCCAGGGATCGAGCGATCTTCTCCGTTGACGACGACGCGCATCGCCCGTGCGGCCCTCAGCCGGCCGCCTTCCGGGAGACCTTGCGGACGAGTTGTTTCAGCTCGGCCGTTTCCTTGCCGGCCCGGGCCTGGATGATCAGGGCACTGGTTCCATCATCGACGGCCGGAAGGTCGACGTCGAACCGAATTCGCCCCTCGCCATCGGTCTTTCCTTCGAACAGGGTTTTCGGCTTTTCGACCGTGCTGATCAGCTTCACCTTGATCTTCGCCCCGGAGACGCCCTTCCCCTCCGATGCCCGCGTCACCTCGAGATCCACGCCCACGGTCTCCCCCTCGATGAAGACATCCGGACCGTCGATGCGGAGAATAATCCGGTTCTCGTTCGCCTCCAACTTGAGGTACTCCAGCACGACCTCGTCGAAGCTCTTGCTCGAGATGATCCCCTCGCCGAACGGCCGGTGACGCTTGTTGTCGTATTTCCCCTCTTTGATGTCGAGGATCATCCGGTTGTGCTGCGCCTCGATCCGTTCGGCGATCTGCTTTTCGTCGACCTTCTCTTCCAGGAGATCGGCGTAGGATGTCCTGCGCGCCGCGAGGATTTCACCGCCCACATAAATGAGCGTCTCGATGAGCGGGTTGCCGACACCCTTGTCTTCGGTCTGGACGTGGTAGACCTTTCCGTCGTGCTTCACGTCGGTGTTGAAGCCGGTGACCATGGACGGATCTTAGGGCATGACTCGAAAAGTCGTCAAGGACGCAGGCTGCGGGTGGCCCGTGTGTTAGGATTCCGGCATCTTCCGGGGAGTGGGGTGTGACGCAGATGAACCGGCCCGAAGGGACCGCGGTCGTTTACTGTGAGGGGCATTTCGCCACGAGTGAGGGGAAGACCGCCCATGGCTTGGTGCGCCATACTGAACGATATCGCGTCGTCGCGGTGATCGACAGCCAGTTCACCGGCCGGGACGCCGGTTTCCAGCTGGACGGCGTCGCGACCGGTATTCCAATCGTGGGTAGCCTCGATGAGGCCCTCGACGCTGCCCGAGCACGGCCCGATTTCCTCGTCATCGGCGTGGCCACACACGGTGGGATTCTCCCGGTCGAGGCGCGACCAGTGGTACTCAACGCCCTCAAACGCGGCATTCACGTCGACGCCGGACTGCACGAGATGCTCGGCGACGACACCGAATTCGCCCGCGTCGCCCGCGATTCGGGCGCCCGGATCCGGGATGTCCGCAGTACCCCTTCCCGCTCCGAGATGCATCCCTTCACGGGTGAGATCCTGAAGGTGGAAGCGGTCCGGGTCGCCGTGCTGGGCACCGACTCGGGAGTCGGTAAGAGGACGACCTCGGTGAAGATCGTCCAGGGACTTATCGAGGCCGGGCTCGGCGCCGTCCTGGTCGGGACAGGACAGACCGCCTGGATGCAGGGAGTGCACTACGGCCTGATCCTTGACAGCCTCGTCAACGATTTCGTCTCGGGCGAGATCGAGCACCAGGTCTGTCGGGCGTTTCGCGAGGCAAAACCCGACGTCATCGTGATCGAGGGTCAGGGCTGCATGACCCACCCCGCGTACCCCGGCGGTTTCGAGATCCTGGCGGGGGCTCAGCCGGATGCCATCGTGCTTCAGCATGCTCCGGCCCGCCGTGTCTATGACGGCTTCCCGGACTTCCCCATCGCCGGCCTGGAACGCGAGATGAAGATCCTCGACCTCTTGTGCGGCAAGCCGATCATGGCAGTCACCCTCAATCACGAAGAACTGTCGGAGGAGCAGGGTCGACGCGAGGCGGAGCGGATCCGGGATCGCCACTCGATCCCCTGCTGCGACCCGCTGCGCGACGGTGTTGGACCGATCGTCGAGGAACTCCGCCGCCTGTTCCCCCGCCTGTCACGATGATCCGCATTCTCTCCGTCGAGGCGGTGCCGATTTCGTTTCGGCTGGCCGAGGGATACCGCATCGCTGGAGCCACCTTAACCCAGGCCGAAAACATCATCCTCAAGGTCGATACGTCGGACGGCCGGACCGGCTTCGGCTGCGCGGCGGCAGCCGAAGATGTAACGGGAGAGAGCCACGCGTCGGCGCTGTCAGCCCTTCGGGATATTCTCATCCCGCTTCTGCGCGAATCGGATGCCCGCAACCCCGGGGAAGTGGCTGTTCAAGCAGCGAAGTTCGCGCCGGGCGCTCCGGCGGCCCGCGCCGCAGTCGATATCGCCCTCCACGATCTGCTCGGGCGGCGCGAGGGTCTCCCTTTGGCGCGCGTGCTGGGACTTAAGCGATCCCGGCTGCCGACCAGCATCACCCTCGGCATTTCGGATGACCGGCCGGCGACCATCGATACGGCGCGCCGTCATGTCGCCGCCGGGTTTCGCGTTCTCAAGATCAAGATCGGCGAAGACTGGGAAAGCGACGCGCGATTGATCCGTGAACTGCGCGCGGTGCTCGGACCCGACATACTGATCCGAGCCGACGGGAATCAGGGGTACTCCGAGGAGGATTCGCTCCGCTTCCTCGCGGCGGTCGCCGGAGC
>JAPUIN010000076.1 GCA_027297005.1 Acidobacteriota bacterium | reverse complement strand
ATCATCCCTTCTCTCCGTGGGCCGGGGCCGCACGTTCGCTCCATAAGCGATTGTGATCGAAAGAGACCGGATACTAGGTCGCGCGGTGATGAGATGTCAATGCGCGCCACGGCTGAGAACCGGCCGGCCTCAGTGCAGAATGCGAACTTCCTGGACCCCGTTGATACGCCAGAGGTCATGGAGGAAACGCTTGTGCTGCGGGTGCACGTCGCAGGTGGGGATGGTGAGCACGAACCCCTCTTCCGATTTGTGCAGCTTGACCGTGTCGATCGGTCGGCCGATTCCCCGCAGGACATGGTCGATCTCGCGTCTCGTGCGGTCCTCGACGTCCGCGAAGGTCACCTGGCAGTCCGCAAAGACGCATCGTCCAAACACGCGACGTTCCAGGAACCCGAGACCGACGAGAACGAGAAGGACGAGCAGCGTCGTGACCATCCCGATCGCGCCGTGTCCGGCACCGATCGCCATTCCAACGGCCGCGACCAGCCAGATCATCGCGGCCGAGGTGAGGCCCGTGATGCGTCCACGCGACTGGATGATCGTTCCCGCGCCGAGAAACCCCATGCCGGTGACGACCTGCGCGCCAATTCGCCCCGGATCGGCGAACCTTTCGACGGCGACCGCGGCGGCGACCTCCACCGAAAGCCACATGAAGAGCATCGACCCGAGACAGATCAGGATGTTGGTGCGGAAGCCGGCCGGCTTGCGCTTCATCTCGCGTTCGACCCCGATCAGGCCACCGCAAACAACGGCAAGCAGGGCCTTCGGGACAAAATCCGCAATGTACGGCCAGAACTCGTGCCAGGCATCCATCGAGCGCACTCCCCTGCAGGGATCGATCGGATCGTCCCGACTATAATTAACTCTTTTTCGCGGGCGGCGCAATGACAGGACCCTTCCGGCCGGCGGGCCGACCGATCCCCCACGACGGCAGCGGCTGCTTCACGCGCCGCTCGCGCGGCCGCAGGGTCCCGTCCGGTCGAGACCTCCGATGATCTGCGCACGTGGTAATCCCGGCTCAGATCAGGGGATGCCGTGATACTCGTCGTGGTGCGCGAGGGGCACCGGTTTGAGGTCGAGATGGCGCTGACCGCATCGCCGTCCCGCCGTCCAGAAACTCGACGTCGTCAATGGTAATCGTCACCGCCCCGAAATCCTCCTCCACCCGCCCCCGCAGGATGAACGGCCGCGCTGCCGTCAGCATGCGGCAGAAGCGCTCGTACGACCGCGGGAAGAAGGTCGTCTCGTAGATCGCCGTCGTATCCTCGAAGGAGATGAACTCCATCGGCTGTTCGTCTTTCGTCGTCACCACCTTTCCCGTGATCAGCCAGCCGATGGCGACAACACGCCTGCCGACCGAGCCCGGCAGATCGATCCCGCGCACCGGCGCGGTCCCCGACCGCCTGAGCCTGAGCAGGTGCTCCCGATAGAGCGTGAGTGGATGCCGGCTCACGAGATACCCGAGGCTTTCGGTCTCGTCCCGCAGGAGTCTGGCGGTATCGTACGGGCGCGGCTCCGGCAGCGGCCCCAGCTCCGGCGGGAAGAGGGAACGCACGCGCGCCCTCCGTCCCTCGGTCTTCGCCTCCCACGCCTTGAGCCTCCAGTGCAGCCGCGGGCGGATGGCAAGATCGCGCCCGCTCGATTCCCCAGCCCCGAAGCCGATCGGATCGAAGGCGCCGGCGCGGATCAGCAGGCGGGCGTCTGAAGGATCGATCGGGACACGCAGCAGGAAATCATCGAACGAGCGGAACGGGCCGCCCCGGCGCCGCTCATCCAGAACCGCCTCGAACGCCTCCTCACGGAGACCCTTGATCGACCCCAGTCCGACACGCACCACACCCCGGCCACCCGGCGTCGCGCCGGCCGTCGGCTTTTCCGATCCGCTCGCGGCCTGCTCCCCCCCAGGCGCGCTCCGTCCGGTGTACCCCTTGGCGCTCAGGTTGATGTCGGGCAGCCGCACATCGAGCCCCATCCGCCGGCATTCCGAGATGTACGCGAAGGTCGAATAGTAGCCGCCGCCGTTGCTCAGCACCGCGGCCATGAACTCGGCCGGATGGTGGGCCCTGAGATAACACGACTTGAAGGAGACCAACGCGTACGATGCGGAGTGCGGCTTGCAGAAGGAGTAGCCGGAGAAGCTCAAGATCATCTGCCAGACGGCGTCGACGACGTCCGGAGCAATCCCGCGATCGGCGGCGCCGCGCAGGAACCTTTGATGGTCGTCCTCGATGCGGCGGCCGGCCCATTTCTTCGAGAGGACCTTGCGCAGGCCGTCCGCTTCGACATCGCTGAACCCGGCCATCCGGATCGCGACCCGCGCCACATCCTCCTGGTAGCACATGATGCCGTAGGTCTCGCTCAGGACCTCGTCCAGAATCGGATGCAGCGGCACGTACGGGCCCCCGCGAAGACGGCGGATGTACTCGCGGATGTAGACGTTGGCGGCCGGGCGGATGATCGACGAGTGAATCACCAGATGTTCGAAATCGCCGCGGCGCGTCTTCTGCTGCAGCTGCCGCATGGCGGGCGACTCGACGTAGAAGACCCCCATGGTGCGGCCATCCCGCATCAGCGCCTGGGTCGCCGGATCGTCGATCGGATCGAAGGTCCCGTCGCGGAGGTCCGGCCCGCCCGACTCCCGCACCGC
>JAPUIN010000075.1 GCA_027297005.1 Acidobacteriota bacterium | reverse complement strand
TGCGCTGGGCCGCGGGGGCCGAAAATGTCCACGAGTTTCCTCGCATGATGTGGGCAGAGGACTTTGCGTATTACCAGGAGAAGATCCCCGGCGTCTACTTCTTCCTGGGGGGGAACAAGCCGGGAGTCGGGGCCTGGGAGGGGCCGGCCAACCACTCACCGTACTTCGACGTTCACGAGGACGTTCTGATCGTGGGCGTTCGGGCTATGGTGGGGTTGTCTGTCGATTATCTGAGTGGTTCCGTCATGGATGATTGAGATGCTTCGAGGATCAGTCTTACGAAGGTCGATAATCGCGTTGGCGCTCGCTGTCGGTGTTGCCTGCGCCCCGGGTGATGGAGGGGGGAAGATGGCCGAACAGGGGACTGAGGCGGGAGGTTCCCTTCCCGCCGCAGTTGCAGCGCTGCAGATCCGGAACGCCAGAATGCCCGCGCCCGGTCTGCTGACAGGAGGCCAGCTGACGACCGATCAGATGGTCGCACTCAGGAAATTGGGCTACCGGCATTTCATCAGTCTGCGGCCGGCGGACGAGAGCGGCGCGGGCTGGGAAGAGGAATTCGCCGCGTCTGAGGGGATCGCGTTCACGCGCATCCCGGTCACCGGCGCCGACGGAGTCATTCGCGAGAACGCAGAGCTCCTCGACGCGCGCCTCGCGCAGGCCGGCTCGGAGCCGACGGTGCTCTACTGCGGCAGCGGGAATCGGGTCGGCGCCCTGATCGCCCTGCGGGCGCATCTGATCGAGGGGATCGGGGCGGAGGAGGCGCTGGTCCTCGGCAAGGAAGCCGGACTGACGCGTCTCGAGCCGAAGGTCCGCGACGCGCTCTCCCTCAACTCCGACTAACCGGACCAGCCGGATTTTCTGAGATCCCTACCCCGACGAGAAATCCGGCCCGACGCAGTACCGGGACAGGCTGAGGGTCAGTCGGATCTCCACCCCGTCCACCCCGGGCCGCGGACGACGCGACCGGGGGTAGCGCCCGTGTGCTCGCCGTCTTTCAGGACCTGCCGGCCGTTGACGAAGACGTGCAGCATCCCCGTCGCGTACTGGTGCGGCTCGTCGAAGGTGGCGTGATCCCGGATGGCGGCGGGATCGAAGACGACGATATCGGCGAAGGAACCGGTCTTCAGGGTACCTCGCTGACGCAGCCCGAGATTGGCGGCGGGGAACGACGTCAGCCTGCGGATCGCCTCCTCGAGGGACAGGCGCCCCTCGTCCCGCACATATTTCCCCAGCAGCCGGGCGAAGGTCCCGTAGGCGCGGGGGTGGGGCATGAACTCCAGGAAGATCCCCTCGGGAGCCTGGGAAGCCTCGTCCGACCCGAAGCCCATCCAGGGGATGGCGGTCTTGCGGGCGATGTTCTCCTCGGACATGAGGAAGTAGACGGTACCGACTCGGCTCCCGTCTTCGATGACCAGATCGATCGCGGTCTCGGCCGGAGAGGTATTCCGTTCGGCGGCGATGTCGGCGAGCGTCCGGCCCGACAGCGGCCGCAGTTCCTTGTTCCGGAATCCGACGAGCAGCATCTTGTCGGGTCCGGCTTCGAAGAAGAGGTTCTCCCATGCGTCGGTGTGGGTCGTCATCTCCTCAACGACGCGCCGCCGGATCGCGGGATCTCTGAGACGATTCACCCAGGCGTCGAAGCCTCCCTCCTGGACCCAGGGAGGCATGGCGGCATCGAGGCCGGTCGCGGCGGCGCTGTAGGTGTACATATCGGCCGTGATCCGCAGCCCATCTGCGCGCGCCTCCTCAACTTTTTCGATGGCGGCATCCAGCTTGTCCCAGTTCGACCTGCCGGCCGCCTTGAAATGGTAGATCTCTGCGGGGGCGCCCGATTCCCTGGCGATTCGAATCAATTCGTCCACCGCCTCCAGCAGCCGGCCTCCTTCGCTGCGGATGTGCGAGATATACATCCCTCCGTATGTGGCCGCGACCTTCGCCAGCTCGATCAGCTCATCTGTATCGGCGTAGAACGCCGGCGCGTAGATGAGCGACGAACCGACGCCGAGCGCCCCCTCCTCCATCGCCTGCCGGACCAGCGCGCGCATCGCCTCGAGTTCCTCCTCGTTCGGGGGGCGATCCTCGGAACCGAGCGTGTAAATCCGGACCGTCGTGGCGCCGACGAACGATGCGACGTTGGTCGAGACACCGCGCGACTCGAGATGCTCGAGGTACTCCCCGAGCGTCGTCCAGGTGATCTCGAAGTCGATCTCCGGGGGACGCTGCTCGGTCAAATTGCGCTTCACGGCATCGTTTACCGGACCCCACGACATCCCCTCGCCGAAGATCTGCAGGGTGACCCCCTGACGGATTTCGCTCTGCGAGAGGCCATCCAGGATCAGCGAATCGGTCGACCAACTGAGCATGTTGATGAATCCGGGCGCGACGGCGAGACCATTGACGTCGATCTCGGTGAGGCCGGTGCTCGTCGACAGATCGCCGATTGCGGCGATGGTGTCCTGATGGATCGCGACGTCGGCAACGGCGGCGGGTGCGCCGGTTCCGTCGTAGACGTTTCCGCCGCGCAGGATGAGATCGAAATCGGCCGCCGAAGACCGCTCTCTCGCGCACCCGGCGGAGATCAACAGCAGAGGCAGACACAGGACTGCGAACCCGGCCCTGCGCAGGCTGGCGGCGGATCGCCTCGAGGTCCCGCCCTCGGACCTGTGAACATGCATGACACTCCTCCCATCGATT
>JAPUIN010000074.1 GCA_027297005.1 Acidobacteriota bacterium | reverse complement strand
CAACTCAAAGCCCATGAGCAGCAGATCGAGATTCTCAAGGAGGCGATCGAAAATGATCCGGGAGACCACCGGGCCCTCGTACGCCTCGCGAGCATGTACGCCGAGGTCAACATGTGCGATCGCGCGATGGGATACTTCATGCGGGCGCTCGCACTCGTTCCCGGGGATGCCCATGCCCGGCACAAGTACGCCGTCTGCCTGTATCAGCTCGACCAGATCGACGACGCGCTGGCCGAGTTCCGCAAGGCTCTGACCGATAACCCGAAGCACTTGGAGTCGTGGCTTTACGTGGGTCTCGTGAGCCTGCGCGACAAGGGGGATATCGATGCGGCATCGGAGGCGGTCGCGGAGCTCGAAAGACTGAACCCGCACTACGAGGGGCTCCCGATGCTGAAGACCGCCATTGAGAATGCACGCACCGCCGGAATCTCTCCCTCCTCCTGACCACCGCGACGCCACCGGCCGGACTCTCCCCAGGCGCTTTTCCTGCTCTCGGTCAGGTCGAATCGGCGGCCGTCGTCAATGATTTGACGGCCCTTCCTCTCTATCAGTCGTGAGCCCCTACGCGATACCAGGACAGGCCCCTGGGGAGCACGTAATTACTTCGAGCCCTTTGACTTCCCCCGTACCGGATATAAATTAAGAAGGATGGAATGGGGAGCAGTCCGTCCGGGGGTCGTGTTGTGATCGACGACGAAAAACTCCAGGAACTTCTCACCAAAGCCTCGTCCCTCTACCACAACGGAGAGTATAAGGACGCAATCGTCGCCTGGAGAGCGGCGCTGACGGTCGACTCTTCCAGTCAAAAGGCGCAGGAGGGGATCCGAATGGCCACCCTCCTCCTGGCCGACTGGGAACCGACGGCGGAGGGGGGAGGCGAGGAAGCAGCCCAGACCCCGGCGGACGGTGCAGACGCGGGCCTTCGCGATCTCTCGCCCGAGGAGATGGAGGCACACGTCGATCTGGGCCTTGCCCGAATCCGCCAGTTGCTCTCCGAGCAGAAGTATGCGGAAGCGCTGGAAGGGGCGCGTGGACTGGCCCCACAGCATCCCGACTCGGAGGAGGTCCAGAAGCTGCTCGAAGAGGTGCAGCTGGCGTACGAGTCGGCCCCCTTCGTCGATGAGCATTTCACCTTGGCGCGCGAGTTGGTCCAGCAGGAGCGCTTCGCGGAGGCCGAGGCGCAGTGCCAGAAAGTGCTGGCGCTCGATGCCAGCCATCGGGAGGCGAGCGAGCTCCTCGCGCAGATCCGGAACAAAATAGGCACCAACCTCGAGCGCGCCGCCGAGCAGATCGGTGGCATGACCGTCAAGCTGAACGCCGATGAACTCAAGGACCTCGTCCCGAGGTCGGCCAAGCCGTCCGAACCGGCCCCGCAACCGTCTCCGGTCGAGACCCCGCCTGAAACGTCCCCTGCAGCACCGCCAGCGGCGGTTGACCCGTCCCCCCCGGGTGATCTGAAAGCTGCCGATGCACCCCTGCCGGATGTGGAAGGGGTTGCGCCCGCTGGTGTTCGTGGAGAGGATCCGGTCGAGCTGACCGGTGACTCTTCGCTGACCGATGGCGACGCCGCCGCGTCTCAGGAGCAGGTGGCGGCGCGTGCGGTGCTCGATGCCGCCTTCGCCGAGGCGCAGCCGGAAGCAAAACCCGATCCCATGGCATCGATCGACCAGGATCCGGCGCCCGCGGCGACGGACCCGGCTGCGCCGGCCCTTCCCACCGCGGCGACGAATGAACCTGATCCGGCCGCCGGCGGAACGGCCGAATCCTCGCTCCCTCTCGCCGTCGACGACGTGATGCCCGATCTGGATGCGCTCGGCATCTCTGTCGAAGATGCCTTCGCAGAACCATCCGATTCGTCGACGGTTCCACCCGCTGCCTCCGCCGAGCCGGCTGCACCGGCGGCAGCCGCAGATCCGGAAGCGCCGGTGCCGGCCGCCGCGGACGGGGAACCGGCGCAGCCGGAGTCCCCGATCGTGGTCGAGGCGAAGACGATTCGCCCTTCAACCGACCGGCTCGTTCCGAGCGAGCCCCTTCCCGACATCAAGGCGCCGGATCCGGCACCGTCCGTGGAGCCGGCTGCCGCGAGCCCGGAGCAGCCCCCCGCACCGGGGGAGCCGGTTTCGGGTGGGGAGGAGTCGGTTGAAGACGCCGCCGCATGGGAGAAGGATCTGACGCAGCTCAACCAGAAGGTGGGGGAGCGGGAGATCATGGAGGGGACCGGGGCGAGCGCGGGGGATGCGCGGGCCGATGACGTCGACGATGATCTGCTGGCGCTTCTCGACAACGACCTCGGCCCACCGGGGGACGCGTCTGCGGGGATGGCCGACGGAGGGATCCCGCTCGCAACAATGGACGAGGGGGAGACAACCAAGGTCGAGGGGAGCGATGCGCCGATGCCTGCCGTACCGGCCCCGGCGAAACCGGCCGAGCCGGCCGACCGCGACGGAATGATCTCCGATCTGCTGACCGAGCAGAGCCCTCAGCGGGAGGCGAAGCCGCATAAGGGGAAAGCGAAAATCTTCCGGTCCGCTCCGTTCAAGGAGCCGTCTCGGGTGCCACGGTACTTCGCGCTGTTCGGTCTGCTCCTGCTGGTCGGTGGGGCGGTCGTCTGGTGGCATTTCTTCTTCCGGCCGCAATCGGTCAGCAGCGCCGGCGCGCCGAGCCAGCCCGGCCCGCCCCCCTCCGACCCTCTGCGGGACGCGGCGGCACTCGGCGCCGATCCGATCCCGACGCCGATTGGAGGGGGCGGCCAGCCGGCCACGAAGGATGCACAGGCAGGCGGAGCCCTGACCGGTGTCGAGACGCAGGGCATTGGGGAGGCGGGGAGTGCGGCGCCCGTGGAAGAAGCCCCGCCCGACGGTGAGCTGACCCCGGAGCAGATCAAGCCAGAGCCGCCGCTGCTGTCACCGGCGGAAAAACGCCGCAAGGTCGCGGTCTTCCGGTCGAAGGGGGAGCGGTGGCTGCGCAGGGAGAACTGGCGCGCGGCGCGTGCGGCCTTCCAGGCCGCCCTGGCTCTCGACCCCGTGAACTTCGAGATCAAGGATCTTGCCGACCGGGCACAGGTCCGGATGGACGAGGAGCAGAAGCTGCAGGAGTCGTTCGAGTCGGCCAGGAAGCTGTTCGATCAGGGGGAGTACCAGGACTGTCTCTGGAAGTTGTACCGGCTGCCGCGCCAGAAGGGACTGGGGGACATCGATCTCTACATCCGCAATGCCTGGTACAACTGGGCGGTGACCTCACTCAAGGCTGGCGACACCGGTGGCGCGATCGAGAAGGTCTCCGAGGTGCTGCAGATCGATCCGTCGGATCAGGATGCGCTGAAGATCGAAGAGGTTGCCGAGAAGTATCGATCGCGTCGCAAGGACCGCATCTACTACGCCTTCGCGCAGAGGCTCGACCTGAGAAAAATCGACGGACGCTGACGGTCGAGGGAGCCCGGATCGCGCGCCGCGCCACCGGAATGCTCAGTGGCGAAAGTGGCGCTCCCCCGTGAACACCATGGCGAGACCGTGCTCATCGGCCGCGGCAATCACCTCGTCGTCCTTGACCGAACCGCCGGGCTGCGCGACGGCCGTGGCGCCCGCTTCCGCGGCCGCGTCCAACCCGTCGCGGAACGGAAAGAACGCATCCGAAGCGAGCGCGGCACCGCTGGGGTCTTCGATCACCTTCATGCGCGCCAGCCGCACGGCGTCCACACGGCTCATTTGCCCCGCGCCGATGCCGAGAGTGCGATCGCCCCGGGCCAGCACGATGGCGTTCGACTTCACGTGCTTCGACACGCGCCACGCCATCTCCAGCGCCGCGCGTTCGTCGTCGCTCGGCGCGCGTTTGGTGACGACACGCGCATCCGCGATCGCCGCGAGAGCCTCATCCCACTCCTGCACGAGCAGGCCGCCGGTCACCCGCCTGTAGTCGAAGCCGGTGAAGGTTCCCCCGCCCGGAGCCGATTCCAGCAGGCGCAGCTTCCGCTTGCGCTCCAGAAGACCGCGCGCCTCATCGCTGAAGTGGGGCGCGATGACGCACTCGAGGAACAGCGAGGCGAGCGCTTCCGCCGCCCGCGCGTCCACCTCGCGATTGAGCGCCACGACGCCGCCGAACGCCGAGACGGGGTCGGCCTGGCGCGCCTTCTCGAAAGCCGCTGCGATCGCATCATCCGTTGCGACGCCGCACGGGTTGCTGTGCTTGACGACGACGGCGGCCGGACGGTCGAACTCCAGAGCCAGCCGCCAGGCCGAATCGAGGTCGAGGATGTTATTGAAGGAGAGTTCCGGCCCGTGAACCTGCCGGGCCGCGGCGAGGCTGCCCGGAGCGGCCCCCGGCTCTGCATAGAGGGCTCCGCGCTGGTGCGGGTTCTCGCCGTAGCGCAGTTCACGTGTGAGACGCAGGTCGAGTCGTAGATCAGGTGGGAACGTGGGGGCATCGCCGGGGGCGGCCGCGACTTGTCCTCCGAGACGGGCCTCGAGTTCGTCGTGGATGGCGGTGTCGTAGGAGGCCGTGTGAGCGAACGCCTTGATCGCCAGCGTGCGCCTCGTCTCCTCCTTCAGCTCGCCGTGCTGCCGGATCTCTTCGATGATGCGGGGATAGTCGGCCGGATCGACGACGACGCCGACACGCGCGTGGTTTTTTGCGGCGGCGCGCACCATGGCCGGCCCACCAATGTCGATCATCTCGATCACTTGCTCCAGCCGCGCATCCGGGCGGGACGCGATCGCGCGGAACGGGTAGAGGTTCACGATGACCAGCCCGATCGGCTCGATCCCGGTGCGTAGCAGATCGGCACGGTGATTCTCGCGCGAGGTGTCGGCCAGAATCCCGCCGTGC
>JAPUIN010000073.1 GCA_027297005.1 Acidobacteriota bacterium | reverse complement strand
GCCTGGCGAGCATCGAGCTGATCCGCGTGCAGCGCGGTGCCGGGGACATGGTGGCGCTGGGGATTCCGGTGTGGGTCGCCATGCTGGTGATGCCGGCCGGTTTCACGTTCATGGGCCTGCGCCTCATTCGGCGCGCCGGAGAACGCTGGCCCTCCCGGGTCATGGCTGTCGCCGGGCTGCTGATCCCTATCGTCATGTACGGCTTCCCGGACCTGCAGGGGTACGGAATGCTGATCCCGGGGCTAGTCGTGCTTATCGCGGCGACGCTGTTCGGCATGCCGATCTTCGCGACGATCGGCGGGCTGGCGCTGCTGCTGTTCTGGAATGACGGCATACCGCTGGCGTCAGTGCCGGTCGAAACCTACCGGCTGACCGCCTCGCCGATGCTGCCGGCCGTGCCGCTGTTCACGCTGGGCGGGTACATTCTCTCGGAAGGGGGAGCGAGCAAGCGGGTCACCCGCCTGTTCACCGCGCTGTTCGGCTGGATGCCGGGCGGTCTGGCGATCGTGACCGTGCTGGTCCTGGCATTCTTCACGCCGCTCACCGGCGCCTCCGGAATCACCATTCTCTCCATGGGCGGCCTGCTGTTGCCGGTGCTGATGCGGGCGCGCTATCCGGAAGGCACGTCGATCGGCCTGGTCACCGTCTCCGGATCGATCGGCCTGCTGCTCCCGCCCAGCCTGCCGGTGATTCTCTATGCCGTCACGGCGCGCAACGCGTCGATCCTCGATCTGTTCATCGGCGGGCTGGTGCCGGGCATACTGCTGATCGTGCTGGTCGCCGCGTGGGGCGTGCGCCAGGGGCTGCTGATCGGCAAGAAACGCACCCCGTTCGATCGACGGGAGGCGCTTGCGGCGATCGGCGAGGCTCGTTGGGAGTTGCTCCTGCCGATAGTCATCCTGGCCGGGATCTTCACCGGATTCACCACCCTGGTGGAGGCGGCGGCGGTGACTGTCGGCTACGCCGTGGCGATCGAGTGCTTCGTGCACCGCGAGCTGACGCTGCGGCGGGACATGGCACGCATCGGCGTCGAGTGTGCCACCATGGTCGGTGGGTTCATGATCATCCTGGGCATGGCGCTTGGCCTCACCAACTACCTGATTGACGCGGAAGTGCCGATGCATGCGCTGGCCCTGGCGCAGCAGTACATCGAGTCGCCCTGGGTTTTCCTGCTGGCGCTGAATCTGTTCCTGCTGGTGGTTGGCGGCCTGATGGACATCTACTCGGCGATCTTCGTGGTGGTACCGCTGATCACGCCGATCGCCGCCGCCTACGGCATCCACCCGGTCCACCTCGGGATCATTTTCCTGGCCAATCTGGAACTCGGCTACCTGACGCCGCCGATGGGGGAGAACCTGTTTCTCGCAGCCTACAGGTTCGACCGGCCGCTGTCGGTGGTGTTCCGCGCCACGTTTCCTCTTTGGGTGATCCTGCTCGGCGCGGTGCAGCTGAATACCTACGTGACGGCTCTGACGCTGACGCTGGTGCGGTTGGTAGGGAACTGAGGGTTGTGACAGAATCCGCGCGCACGCCTCTCCCGGCACGGCTGCCGGCAGGTTGATGGCGCGCTTTGAATAGGGGATGGCAGATGACACAGACGACACCGATACTCAACGGCACGCTCCTGCTGATACTGGTGGCCGGGTTGCTGGCCGGCTGCGCCGGCGGCCCGGGCCAGGACGCTGGGCTTGAGGCCGCCCTGCGGACCATCACGGCCGACGATCTGGCGGCTGATATCCGCATCCTCTCCTCCGATGAATTCGAAGGGCGCGGCCCCTCCTCGCCGGGCGAGGAGAAGACCATCGCCTTCCTCAAGGCGGAGTTTGCCCGTGCCTGCCTGCAGCCCGGGAACGGCGAGAGCTACTTCCAGGAGGTGCCGCTGGTCGCCATCACCGCCAGCCCGAAGACCGAGCTGGTCATCGGCGGTGGAACCGGTACGAGCCGTTACGAGTACGGCGGCCAGTACATGGCCTGGACCAAGCGGGTGACCGAGAAGGCGGCGATCGTCGATTCGGAGATGATCTTCATCGGCTACGGATCGATCGCGCCGGAGTACGACTGGAACGACTACGCCGGGATCGATGTGAAGGGGAAGACCGTGGTCATGCTGGTGAACGATCCCGGCTACGCCACCCAGGACGAATCCCTGTTCAATGGCAACGCCATGACCTACTACGGGCGCTGGACCTACAAGTTCGAGGAGGCGGCCCGCCAGGGGGCGGCCGGCGCCTTCATCGTGCATGAGACCAAGCCGGCGGCGTATCCCTGGGAAGTGGTCGAGGGGAGCTGGACCGGCGAGCAGTTCGGCCTGGTTCCGGACGACAACAACATGTCGCGCGCCGCCATCGAGGGGTGGTTCACGGTCGACACCGCGCGGGCGATTTTCAACCAGGCCGGCCTCAATTACGATGATCTGCTTCATCGGCACCTCGAAGCTCAATAACACCATCCGCCGTTCGATATCGAACAACGTGATCGGCCTGCTTCCCGGGACCAGTCGTCCGGAGGAGTACATCATCTACATGGCCCACTGGGATCATCTCGGCAAGGACCTCAACCTCGAAGGGGACCAGATCTATAACGGCGCGCTCGACAACGCCACCGGCACGGCGAACCTGCTGGAGCTTGCCGAGGCGTTCGCCTCGCTCGAACCGGGGCCGGAGCGGTCGATCGTGTTCCTGGCCACCACCGCCGAGGAACAGGGGCTGCTCGGCTCGGCCTTTTACGCCTCATCGCCGGTCTATCCGCCCAAGGCGACCGTTGCCGCCATCAACATGGACGGCGCCAATATCTGGGGCTCGATGCGCGACGTGACGGTGGTCGGCATGGGAATGTCTGAGTTGGACGACTACATCAAGGATGCCGCGGAGGCGCAGGGCCGCGTCGTGCGGCCCGACCCGGAGGCGGAGAAGGGGTATTACTATCGCTCCGACCATTTCGAGCTGGCCAAGCAGGGGATTCCCTCGCTCTACACCGACAGCGGCATCGATCACGTCGACAAGGGCGAGGAGTGGGGCATGGCGCAGCGCGATGCCTACACCACCGAGCGGTACCATAAACCGAGCGACGAGTTCGATGTGAACTGGGACCTGACCGGGGCGGTCGACGACGTGCGGCTGTTCTTCCGGATCGGATACCGGCTGTCGAACGAGACCACGTTCCCGAACTGGAGTGAGGGGACCGAATTCAAGGCGGTACGCGACAAGACGCTGGCCAGTCTCAGGTAGGCGCTTAGTCGGCTGCCGGCGCCGGCTCGTCGAGGAGTTCTTCGAACAACGCCTCGAACCTGGCGATCATCTCCGTGTAGTGAGTTCCGGTGGCCGGACCGGAGAAGCCGGAGTGAATCCCCCGGACCCGGCCATTGCGGCCGATGAAG
>JAPUIN010000072.1 GCA_027297005.1 Acidobacteriota bacterium | reverse complement strand
CCTGCGACTCCCCCCGGACGAGGCGCACCAGCGATCCGTCCAGGCGGCGCATTTGCTCCCACAGTTTTACCCGCAGGCGGGCCTCGAGCTCTCGGCGGTGCCCGGTCCCCTCACAGCATCGGGCAGGGTGCACGACCTGGTCGTTTACTTTCCCGCCCGCAGTACGGTCTTCGTCCCGGAGGAGGGAAGGTGGACGTCACGGTTCGAGGTCGGCCTGGTCGCTGTTGACGGCACCGGGAAGGAGACGTATCGGACAGCCCGCGATATCCGGATTCTCCTCCCCTCCGACGTCTCACCGGGTGGGGATCTCGGGATCAATCTGTTCGCCCGGGTTCCGCTGCCCGCGCGCCCGCAGACGATCACGGCGGTCCTGTCGGATCGGCGCGGCGGCATCCTCGGGGCCATGCGGCTCTCCTACAATCCGGAAAAGGATGCCGGAGGGACCGTGACGGGCCTGTCAATCTACTCCCTCGACCAGAGAAGCCTCTGGATCGATATCGACGCGCCGGGCGAGAGGGGGGAAGACCGGGAGGAGGAGATTCACGCCTACGAATCGGGCCCGGCATTCAGGACCCGATTCGCCCCCGGAGAACCGGTGGCCTGCGGCTTCAAACTTCCCGGTGGCGGACCGGCGGACGGTAGGAGCCTGGAGCTCGTGATCCTTAAGGGGGAAGAGATCGTCCGTTCCAAGTCGCTCGGACGACAGGAGGGGGGAGCGACCGGCACGGTGAAGGTCACTCTGCCCGTTCAGGGTCTGGCGAACGGGCACTACATCCTGCTGGTCAGGGAGAAATCGGATTCGGGTCATCGGGAGCACGGGCGGCTCGCCTTCCGAATCGGTCCCGACGACCGCGCGGATCTCCGCTGACCCGCTCGACCGGTGCCTCGTCGGGCACCAGGATGAAGGATGCTACAAAACTCGCGGATCGGCCTCCACCCGGCCGTGTCCCTTCTTGCGATCGCGTTCGCGTGTGCACCCGCATCGCACTCACTTGCCGCCGTACGGACTCCCGAAACTCCGCAGTTGCCGATCGAGCGTGCCACGGTCGAGTTGATTCTCATCAACGTTCACGTGGCCGACCTGCAGGATCAGCCGATCACTGATCTGACCATTGATGATTTCACGCTCCGCATCGATGGACATCCGGCCCCGATCGCCTCGTTCGAGATGCATCGGCTCGATGCGAGAACCGGACCGGACGGCTCCGGACGGGCGTTCGCCGGCGACATGACGGGTGCCCTGCACCCGAGACGCTTCGTCTTGTTCTTCGATGAAACGACCTCCGCCCGGCACGGCATCACCGCCGCCTGGCGCGCCGTGGAGCGTTTCGTCGGCGAGGGGCTGGATCCGAGCGACGAGGTTTCCCTGATCAGCTACGATGGCCGGCTTGCACTTGTTCACGACTTCTCGAGGGATCGCGCTCATCTGCTCGACGCCGCACGCCGGTGGCAGCGGCAACCGCCCAGGGTCAACCTGGAATTCGAACGCCGGTTTCGCGATGCCGAGATCCGCCGTGCACTCGAAGACACGATGAACCGTCCGCGTTCCCGGGCGCGCCTCGCGGCCCACCTCGCGCGCTCGTACGCGAGCGAGGAGAGGCGTCATATGCGGGGGATCATCGAGGCTTTGACCGCTGTGGCCGACACGCTCTCCGCCTGGCCCGGCTACAAGGCGATCATTTTCATGGGGGACGGCCTGCCCCAGAACCCCGCCTGGGAACCGTTTGTGATCCTCTCCGATGCATCGTCCAGCCCCCGGGCCCGATCCGTGATCCGCAGCTTCACTCCGGAGATTCAGACACGCATCTTCGATCAGAACATGTCTCTCGAGCACAAGAAGCTCCTGAATGATCTCTCCGCCACGGGCATCGCCATCCATTCCCTGCAGACCGGTGGCCTGGGGATCGGGAGGCCCGGCGTCGAGCGCGCGGCCTCTCAGCGCGGGGAGTGGCTGAGAACGCTGGCGCGCGAAACCGGCGGAACCGCTTACACGTTGAACGCCCCACTCGACGGCCTGCGCCAGGCCGAGCGATTCAGCCGTGTCTATTACATCCTCGGCTACTCTCCCGAGGGAGAGCCGGACGGCCGGAGCCACTCCGTGCAGGTGGCGGTCGCCCACCCGGAGAGCCGTGCCACCTGGAGGCGCAACTTCGTCCGTCTTCCCCCCGAGGTCGCTCGGGGCCGTTCGATCCAGGCAGCCCACGTCCTTCCCGAGTACCACAATGAACTCGGAGTCTCTCTCAGACTGATTCCCGGATCGTCGACCGATTCGGGTCAGGAGATCGATGCCGTCATCCATCTTCCGCCCGGGAGCATCCTGTATCTTCCGGAGGCGCGTCGCCGTGTCGCGCACCTGGAGGTTGGGTTGGCCGGCTCCGATGCGACCGGTCGGTCGACGCTGCAGCTGAATCGCGCCCTCCGGATCAAGGTGCCGGAAACGGATCGGACGCTCTCCGACTTCGGTCTCAATCTTTATACCCGCTTCACTGTGGGGGAGCGCGCACAGTCGATCACCGCCGTCGTGCACGACGGTACGACCGGATCGATCGGCGCCGCGAGAAGTGAACTGCCCTCTCGGAAAGACCGCGGAGGGTTACCGGGGCTGTCGCTTTACTCGCTCGATGAGGAAAGCCTGTGGATCGAGGTCACCGCGGAAGATGGCACCCGCACGACGCCCCCGGCGTTCGGTCCGTCGCTCAAGGCGAACTTTACCGGCGACGAAAGGGTCGCCCTCGGGTTCCGCGTAGATGGCCCCTTACCGGCCGCGGGCCCGCTCAGGGTCGAGTTCCTGCGCGAGGGACGCCTCGTGCGATCCCTGATGCTTCGAGCCGGTGCGGGGGAGGGAGACGGTTCACCCGGGCACGTTCAGGTGCCGCTCGAGGGACTCGAGGCGGGGTCCTATCGGATGCGTATTATCGTGGAGACGGTCGAGGAGGGGCCCGAGGGAACCCTGATTATACGGCTGCAGGACAGCCCCGAGGGAGCGGGATAATCCGGCCGGGCCGCCGGGGTCAGGATTCCTGCTCACCGGACCGTTTGCGCGCCACCCAGGAGCCGGAATTGGTCTCCCCGCCCGACATGACATAGTTGAGCCAGGTCCCCCGCAGGGTGCGACCATCCGGCGAAATGCGCCCCTCCAGGTCGGACGACCGGCCCAGCTTCGAATCGATCCGGTGCAGCAGCACCTTGCCGTCGACGAAGGTGCCCTGCAGGCTCCCCTTCCAGCCGCCATCCAGGGTGTACTCTCCCGCCAGGAGCGTGCCGGACTGGCGCAGGGTGAAGGCCCCCTCGTCGCCGCTCGGCAGGTAGGTGACATCCCAGACCCCGGTGAGGGCCTCGTTGTCGGGCGGCAGCGTCTTGCGCAATGACTGGATCCGATCCTGAAGGATCTCGATCCTCACGTGCGCGTCGCGGATGTCACCGCGAAGCCTGCGTCCTTCATGGAAGAGCGATGCGAGAGCCCGTTCGGCCATCTCGAGGGTCTTCTCGCGGTTGTCGATCAGATCGGGGTCGGACTCCACACGTCCATCGACCATCCCCTCCAGGTCCCGGGACAATCGGGCGACCCGCCCCTGGGCCGTATCCTGCAGGCGGGCATTGTCGGCGTGGCGGCTGAGCGCATCGTCGAGGCGCCACTGCTCGACCTCAAGCTGTACCCGGAGGGAATAAATAGCAGCGAGTTGCTCCTCGGGGCGCTTCAGGTTCTGCGCCGGCAGGAGAGACAGCCCCAGGGCCATCGATGCTCCGGCCGCACCGATCCATTTCAGGATGATCATGCGCTCCCCTTTCAATGTGTTCGCGCGGTGCCGCGACGCGCCAGAATTATTTCGGCGATCCGCACCGCATTGAGCGCCGACCCCGACTGGAGATTGTCCGTCACCGCCCAGAGCCAGTGTGCACCATCCCGGCCGGTCGGGCGAATGCCGCTGACCGCCACACCTGGCTTCCCGACCCTCTCCGCCGGAGTGATTGATTCGCGCGCGCCCGGCAGCCGGATGCCCTCTGCTTCCCGGAGCGCCGCTTCCACCCGTTCCCTCCCGGGACCGCCATGCAGTTCCAGGTGGAGGACGGCTGAATGACAATGAAAGACCGGGACCATCAAGATCTCGATCGTCAGCTGCACGTCGGGACCGAGCATCCGGTTGACCTCCCGCTCCACCTCGAGAGGCGTCGCCCCGCCCGCGACCTGCTGCCCGGCAAAGATCGGGCTTGGCAGGAGGTTGAATGCCAGCTGCCGTCCAAACATCGTGTCCGGGACCTCGCGGAAGTTCAGGAGACCGATCGTCTGCTGATACAGCTCCTCGATGCCCCCCTCACCGCACTCCGAAACGGGCTGCAAGACGACCGCGGTTGCACGCACGGGAGCAAAGGATCGCGCGAGCGGCGCCAGCAGGGTCGAGAGAAACTGCGCAATCGGGTGGGGCGCGGCGACGACCCCCGAACTCATGGGGATCGCTCCGGGATTGACCGCAACATTGATCGTTGGAATCCCGTCGCTGCCGCGTGACGCGCCCGACAGATCGATGGCCAGAAACCCCTTACGCTCGGCCCATCCGAGATACTGTGCCCCTTCCTCGCGTGTGCCGCACAGGAATGCGATATCGATCGGGCCCAGCCCGTCGATGTCCGGTGAGGTGACCAGCATCGCCTCACTCCCGAATTCGGCCACCAGGTTGCTCTCCGGGTCGTCACGTGAGGTGTAGAGCCTCACGGAGGCGGTCGGGAAGGCCCTGGACACGAGCTGCTCCTTGACCCCCCTGGCGTTGAGAGCCGTCGCCTCAAACAAAGCCAGGTGGGCCGCAGGCGGACCATCCCCGCGGCTACGTCTTGCCATGCCGACCTCCCGCGGGGGCGGTGCGCACCTCGTGACGTCCCGATGACAGAGTCCGCGGCACGAGTCCCGAAAGCAGATAGGTGAAGCTGAGGATGAGCACGACGAGCTCGGGCGAGGAGGCGACCACAAAGTAGACCATGGCCACCAGGATCACCATCAGCCACCGCGTGCGGCGCCTCAGATCAATCTCTTTGAACGATCGGTACCTCACCTTGCTCACCATCAGGACCGCCAGCACGGCCACGAGCACTGCCGCCAGACCGGAGGTAAGCGAATCACCAACCGGTGCCGGGTTGTAGAAGACGCACGAGGCGAGGACACAGGCCGCCGCCGGAATCGGGAGCCCGATGAAAAAGCGCTTGTCCTGGGCGGGGGCCTGGATGTTGAATCGCGCCAGCCGCGCCGACCCCGCCGCCAGGTAGAGAAACGGGACGAAGGAGACGATCTTCGGCAGGTCGGAGAGGGCCCACATGTGCACCAAGAGGGCGGGCGCCATGCCGAACGACACGACATCGGCGAGCGAATCGAGCTGCACTCCGAAATCGCTCGAAGTGCCGGTCAGCCGCGCCACCCAGCCGTCGAGACGATCGAGCAATGCGGCGATCAGGATCGCCAGGGCGGCGAACATGTAGTCGCCATGCAGGCTGCGCACGACGGCGATGTAACCGCACAGCAGGTTGGCCATCGTGAACAGGCTGGGGATCAAATACGCCCCGCGCCGAAATCGGGACCGTTCCTTCATCGATCGCCTTCCCCGGGAATGCCCTCCCCGGGCGGGACCCTGGCCATCACGGTCAGGCCTCCGTACACGCGGTCCCCCACCGAGACCGAAGGCACGATCCCGGCCGGCAGGTGCAGATCGGTGCGCGAGCCGAACTGGATCAGGCCGATCCGCTCCCCTCGGCGGACTTCGTCTCCCGGCCCCTTCGAGCAGACGATGCGGCGGGCCACCACACCGGCCACCTGGGTGACTCCGTAGATCCTGGCTCCCGATTCGATCACCACGTGATTCCGCTCATTCTGGCTGCTGGCGCGCTCTTGCCAGGCAGGATGGTATCGCCCCGGTGTGTAGCACGTCTCCCGGATGCGTCCAGTGACCGGCGCACGGTTGATGTGGCAATCGAACAGGGAGAGAAAGATCGAGACCCTGGCCCCCTCGGGACCCGTCTCGACGGACGTGACCCGTCCATCGGCCGGGGCCAGCACGAGGCCCTCTCCGGACGGGGAGATCCGGTCGGGATCACGGAAGAAATAGAGGACGAAAAGTCCTGCGAGGAAGGGGGGTATCGCGAACACGGACCCCGCGAAAACACCCAGCAGGATGGCCAGAACGGTCAAGGCGATCACGAACGGTAGAGCCTGGGACGCGACCCGCATCGCCCTTCTCCATAGACTTTATGCTGGTCGTCCGTGCCGCCAGAGGGCCTTGCGGATCGGCGACACAGCTCCCCGAGATCAGGGACTGACGGTTGCTCCGGCACCACGTTCGATGTAGACCCGGAGGAGGGTCTCCATCCGGTCCTTGATCAACAGCTTTTGCTTCTTGATTCGGGTGGTCTCGACCCTCTCGCTTTCCTCGAGGGTGGCCTTCCCCTGGAGCTCCTGTAGGCGCGTCTCGTAATCAGCGTGATCCGCCATCAGCCGGCGAAACTCCTCGTTCTTTTCGGCGAACGTGCGCTTCAGGTGCTCATGGTCGTGAACCATAGGCCTAGTCTCCTCCTGCTCCGTAGGGGGATGAAGTCAGGGCGTGTTCTGTGGATGGTCAGCATCTTATGCCTGAATTGTAGCACCCTCCCGGAAGGGGACGCAAGATTACCTGACGCCGTCCCGGGAGGGCAGGCGCAGATGCATCACCACGGCGTCCTCATCGGTGTCGGTGTAGTACCCCTTCCGGCGGCCGACCGCCGCAAAGCCCGCAGCGCGATAAAGCCCGATGGCGCTCCCATTGCTGGGCCGGACCTCGAGCATCGCTTCGGAGCAACCCTGAGTCACGGCGTATTCAAGGAGGAAACGGAGGAACCTTCGGCCGATACCGCGCTTGCGCCAGCCCGGGTGCACAGCAAGCGAGTTGATTCTCATCTCCCGGTCGACGAGCCAGACGCAGGCGAAACCTATGATCGCCTTGCGTTCCTGGCGTCTGACAACGAAGAGGCCTGCAACCGGGTTCTCGAGGATTTCATTACGGAATGAGCGCTCCCCCCAGGGGATCGGCAAGGAAACCTTCTCGATGGCAGCGACGGCCGGCACATCCTGCAGCGA
>JAPUIN010000071.1 GCA_027297005.1 Acidobacteriota bacterium | reverse complement strand
GCGCTCAAGGGGTTCGCCGCCTTCGCATTCAGCGGCATCGCCCGCCCCGGTCGCTTTGAGGATGATCTGCGGGTCCTCGGCATCCGCCTGGTCGGGGTTCGCCGCTTTGCCGATCATCACCGGTATCGTCCTCGCGAACTCGACGCCATTGCACGGGAGGCCCGCCAGAGGGGTGCCGAAATCCTGCTTACAACCGAGAAGGACATGATCCGCGTCACTTCGGCTCCGGAAGACGGCCTGCCCCTTTATGCTCTCGCCCTGCGCGTGACCACGCAGGGCGGGGCCGATCTCCCCGCCTACATTCTCGATCGCCTGCGCCATCTGACTCCGCGGCCGGGAGGCTCCTCATGATCGGCTTGATCCGGTGAACGCCGTCTGGCGCCGGCCCGGGCAAGCCCTTGGCTACCTTGTCGGACGCTCGCTGCTTGCTGCCCTGGCGCTTCTTCCACGCTCGGCCGGCCGAGGGTTCGGAGCAGCGGCCGGAACTGCGTTCTACCACGCGTCGGGGCTGCATCGTCGAGTCGCCCTCGCCAATCTCGACCGCGCCTTCGGTGCGGAATGGCCGGCGGAACGCCGACTCGCGGTTGCTCGCGCCGCCTTCCGGCACCTCGGGCGGGTCATGGCCGATGCCGCCTATTTCCCCTGGATCCTCCAGCAGCCAACCGAGCATGTGGCGGTTTACGAGGGTATCGAACACCTGAAGTCGGCGGCTGCGGCCGGCCGTGGCGTGCTGGTGTTCTCCGGTCACTACGGCCACTGGGAACTGATCGCCCTCCTGCAACACCGACTTGGCCACCCGCTGGACATGGTCGCCCGAACGCTCGACAACCCCCTCTTCGACCGATTCCTGACCAGGCTCAGGGAGATGGCTGGCAACCAGGTGATCCCAAAACGGAGTGCGGCGCGTGGCGTACTGCGCGCTCTTCGGGCAGGTCGCTCGGTCGCCCTGCTGATCGATCAGAACGTCCGTGGCGACGCCGGGATCTTTGTCGACTTCTTCGGAACTCCAGCGTCCACCACTCCAGCGCTGGCCACGCTCGCCTTCAGAAGCGGCGCACCGATCCTGCCGGTATTCTCCTCACCCTTGCCGGATGGCCGCCTGTTGATCCGGTATCATCCCCCGATCGTTGCCGAGCGCCGGGGCGCGCTGGTTGATGACATTCGCGATTTGACGCTGCGCTGCACCAAGATGCTGGAGCGCGAGGTGCGCCAGGCCCCTCAGTACTGGACCTGGATGCACAACCGCTGGAAAACACGGCCGGTCCCGGACAGCATCGCCGAGCCCCACGGCCCGCAACCCGACGACAGAGCGGGTTCGCAGTCGAAACCCTCCTCGCTGGAGTCCCCGTCACCATGACCCGCCGCGCTATCTTCATCGATCGGGACGGCACGCTGTGCGAGGAGGTCGGATATGTCAATCATGTCTCACGCAGCCGCCTGCTGCCGAACAGTGCCGCAGCGGTACGGCTCGCCAATCAAGCGGGTTATCCGGTGATCGTCGCGACCAACCAGGCCGGAGTGGCCCGCGGCTACTTTGCAGAATCGCTGATCGGCCAGGTGCACGCCAGCGTCAGGGAGATGCTCGAGCGGGAAGGCGCCCACGTCGATGCGTTCTATTACTGCCCGCACCACCCCCGCGAAGGAAAGTCTCCGTACCGAAACGAATGCGATTGCCGTAAACCCCGGCCGGGCATGCTGCTCCAGGCAGCGCGTGAACACCACATCGACCTGGCCCGGTCCTGCATGATCGGTGACAGCATGGCCGACCTCGGGGCCGCCTCGGGAGCCGGGGTAATGCCGATCCATGTACTGACCGGCTACGGTCGTGGCCTGGTCGAACATCACGGCGACCGTTTCACGGTCCGCCCGGCCTACACCGCCGAAGATCTGCTCGACGCGGTGCGCTGGATACTCGATCGTGACGGTCCCCATAAGCCAACGGGTGATTCATGACGAGTTCCACGCGGCCACCGACCCGGGACCAACTGCTCGCCTGCATCGATCGGTTTTCCGGGACCGAAGTGCTGGTGATTGCAGATCTGGTTCTGGACGCCTTCGAATACGGCACCATCGGACGAATATCCCGCGAGGCGCCGGTGCTGATACTTGATCATGTGCGAACCGATTATCTTCCCGGCGGGGGTGCCAATGCGGCCTGTAATCTGGCGTTCCTGGAAGGTCAGGCCCTGCTGGTCGGGCGGGTCGGAGATGACGAGGAGGGCCGCATCCTCGTCGGCCTGCTCCGCGAACGGGGCATCGACACCTCCGGGATCTGGCGCGACTCCCAGTTCCGTACGCCTGTCAAGCGCCGAATCCTGGGGGGAAGCGCACAGTCGGTGAAGCAGCAACTGGTTCGCATCGATTCCGGCGGTGGTCCAGCCGTCGATCCCGGCGACGCTCCTCTGCTCGCCACTCTTCGCGATCTGCGGCCACGGGCCGCCGGCGCCCTTATCTCGGACTACTCGCTCGGCCTGTTTCACGCCGGCACGATCACTCCGGTTCTCAAGGCTCTGTCCACCGGGCATACCACGTTGTTCGCCGATTCGCGCCGGCAGTTGCCGGCGTTTCACGGCCTCACGGCCGCCACTCCGAATCTGCCGGAGGCGGAGGAGGCGCTCGATGATGCCATCGGTGACGATTTCGGGCGCCTCGAACGTGGCGGTGCGGCGCTGAGGAAAAAACTGGATGCGGAAGCGATCCTTCTGACTCGCGGAAGCCGGGGGATGTCGTTGTTCACGCGTGACGATGAGCCGGTTCATCTGCCGGTCTATGGTACCGATGAAGTTGCCGACGTCACCGGGGCCGGTGACACGGTGATCGGCGTCTTTTGTCTGGGCCGGTTGTCGGGGTCCTCGTTCCTCGAGGCGGCCATCCTGTCAAACTATGCCGGCGGGATCGTGGTGATGAAGCGGGGAACGGCCTGCGTCAGCCTCGACGAACTGCGCGAGGCGGTTCGCACCGATCCGGAGTTCGGCCGCGGGCCGGCGCGGCCATGACCCGCGGTTCCCCGCTGCCAGCGCCGATCCGGACCATCGCGGCGATCCGCCGCGACATCCTGCGCCTGCGCCGCGCCGATCCATATGTAACGATCGTTCTGGCCAACGGGCTCTTCGACCTGTTGCACGTCGGACACCTGCGATACCTGCAGGCCGCCGGGCGCATGGGGAGCTACCTGGTCGTGGCGGTGAACAATGATCTGTCTGCCAGGCGGCTCCGGGGACCAGGCCGGCCGATCATGCGCGGCCG
>JAPUIN010000070.1 GCA_027297005.1 Acidobacteriota bacterium | reverse complement strand
CCCCCGCGCCGGGGGGGTGTGTGTTTTAACACCACTGGGGGGCGGGGGGGTCACCCCCCCGGGGCCCCCCCCCCGGCACTGGTCGGCCCTCCTGATCTCGAGTGCAGTCGCTCTCACGATTTTCATCCTTTTCGGTCACATGGTTTCCTACTCCCTCAGCGCGTGCCGCAAGGACAACGCGACGGAGATCGATCGCCAGCACGACTCGATCACACTCGTTGTCGACGGCATGCTGAAGAGCCGCAGCGGCGCCACCTGACTCGCCTGCCCCGATGGGGTGCGTACGGCCCTGGACGGGCTGGCCGGGATCTTCAGCATCGAGATTGACCTGTCGCGGGATGCCTTCAGAATCTCTTACGATCGTTCGTGTGTCGACGCGTCCGCCATGCTCGGCGCGATCGGCAGATTGGGCTTTCGGCCCCGGATCGTCCAGTCGTCATTCAAGAAAACGTCACACCGTCCCCCCGCGGACGAACTCCCCCCCCTGTTCGTGGCGGCGATGATCGCCCGGGGACGCACGGAGGGCCGCCCTCTGATGGTGAGATTCCACGCGGAGTGGTGCCTGCCATGCCGTACTCTCGAGGAGAGCGTCCTGACCGATGCGGACGTTCGTCAAGCCCTCGACGCTTACCTCGTCCTGCGCGTCGATGCCGACGCGAATCCCGAAGCCGGCGCCTACTACCGGATCAATGCGCTTCCGACCCTCCTGATCCTCGATGATCGGGGGATGGAGCGGGCCCGCTTCGAGGGGATCAGCGCGACGGAGCACCTGGCGGAACGATTGAATGCGATAGCAGGCGAGATTCTGAATTCGGAGGGGGGCACCGGGGGTGAGCCCGCGGCGCCCGTTTTCATCCTCCCGATCGTTTTGACTCCCACCTATCCAGGCGGGTGAGGCCACCCTCTCAGGTGTGCTCGGCCGCCGGCCGCCTCAACAGTTGCCCCAGCACGTGGGGCAGGGCGCGGACCTCTCAGCCCGGTGTCGCGAGAAGACCCGCCACGACGAACGATAGTCCCAGATGGACGATGACGAAGGTGATGGTCACGAAGGTCAGCCAGGCGACGGGCGGCGCCCAGAAAGTCCCGTAGGCGATCCTGTCGTAGCCGAGGCCGACGATGGCCAGGCCGGCGAACACCAGTCGAGCGCGGCGCCCCCAGGAAACGCCGAAACCGCGGTCGATGATGGTCGGCAGCAGACACAGGCCGATGACGATGGCGAAGACCCAGCCCAGCATCTCGACGTGCCATCCCGTCCGGATTAATCCTTCGCGATGGAATAGTGCTTCGGGGAGGTACATGGTGAGGATCGACGCCCCCGCCCCGAACCGGACGATCCGGCCGATCGATCCCGGAGTCGGCTGGGATCCCGGCATCTCCATTTCAGTGCTCATGCAGGCCCCGTTTTTTATGAACCGAGTCTACAGGTATCGTACTCCAACGCCCTGCGCCAGGTTCCCGGAACGGTTTCAATGGGGCGGATCACGCGGCACCGTCTTGACCATCTTCGCCAGGTCGGTCAGCAGCGAGCGTGTCATGGTGACCTCGTCCGGACTCGGATCCTCCTCGAGCGCTGCGTAGAGATGCTGGTAGGCGCCGGTCGGGTTTCCGAGCGGTCCCATCATCACGCGAGCCGCTCCGAGATGGGCCGCGGCGCGACCCGGTCCGGTCGGATGATCGGCAAGGGCCCGCTGGTACGCGGCCAGTGCCGCGCGCGGGTGCTCGTGCCGCTCGAGCTCTCCGCCGAGATGGATCTTCTCCCACGCGCCCAGGGCGGTGCGCGTGTGGGCGTGAGGAACATTGAAGTACCACTCCGCAGCGACCTCCCAGCGCCCCTCCTCGAGTGCCTGACGGATCGCCCGGACGACGCCGCTCGCTCCTAGCTTCTCGGCGCCGGCAGGCCGGTGACGCACGTCCCGCTCTGGCCGCGCGATCGTCACGCGGTCGAGACCGAACGCCAGCGCCGCGCCGGTGACGAAACCGCCGATGTGCGCTCCGTGCGAAACTCCGCCGCCTTCGGGGCTCAGGAAGACTGGAAGCAGATTGTCGATGAGAATGTAAAAGCCGAGCACCCACCGGGCCGGCAGTTCGATCACTCTCGCGAATATTGGAAAGAGGAAAACCCACATCCTGACGCGGTTGCGCGGGAACCAGATGAAGTACAGCCCCAGCACGCCTGAAATCGCGCCGGACGCCCCCACCGAGGGAATCCCCGAACCCATCCTCAGCAGGGCATCTCCGGCACATGCCGCCGCACCGGTCCCGAGGTAGATCAGCAGGTAGCGCAGGCGTCCGAGGCGGTGCTCGACATTGTCACCGTAGATCCAGAGGAACAGCATGTTCCCCAGCAGGTGCATCAGGCCGCCATGGAGAAACATCGAGGTCAGGACGTCGAAGAGCGACGGCGAGACGGGCCGGAAGCCGTGCCGATAGACGACGAGATCGTAGGCCGAGATCTGGCGCGCGACTTCGGGGATCAACCCGCGGGTCAGGCCACGCTCGTTGACCAGCGTCTGGACATAGTCGAGGAGGGCGGGGTCGGACAGGTCGGCAGACTGAAACGAGAGTGGGAGCAGGAGAACGTAGATCGCGACATTGACCGCAATCAGGGAGTACGTCACCCATGGCGTTCCGGGAGGGTTCGGGCTGTCGCCGATCGGAATAAACACGACCACACCTCGCAGGAGCCTGGCGAGAAATCCAGGCCAGGGGCGGACCGGGCCGCGCGACAGTATGCTACGTCAATTCGAGAATGAAAACTTCGGTCGGCGGACCCGGGGACTTGGCCGGGGCGTGGCCGGATCCGGTACGGGGAATGAGGCGGCGCGGCGTCCCGTACGCCGCCCCACGCAGTACCCGGACAGGCTCCTGGAGATTATTCTGAATTCTCTGCCGCGCGGCGATCCTGGATGGCACGGTAGAGCAGGAAAGCGCCGAACAGGATCGGCGCGGCGGGCCACCATTCCTCCAGCCAGTCGAGCGACACCCCGAAGCGGGTATTCAGGAGCAGGATGAAGCCGACGACGATCAGCACGAAGCCGCCCGCGAAGGTTCCCTGCAGCCCCGGCATTTTGAAGTCCTGCGGCAAATCGATTGAGGAGCGCCCGGCCAGCGCCTCGTTGTAGAGGCTCGCGCGCCGCGCGGCGTCGATGATGTTGTAGAGCCAGAAGAAGGCCATGAACATGGGGAATAGCGGTAGGGGGACGGTTGTGTTCACCATAAGGGTGATAATCCCCGAGATGACGAGCGCGTGCACGAAGCCTCTCTGGTAGTACCCGATATACACCTGCCCCAGTCCCGGCATCATCGACAGCACCGCGGCCAGGGCTGGCGACTTCGATCGGGGATCCCGCCCCGACACGGGAGCCGGCGGCACCTGGGGCCCGGCCTGCGGGTTCGCGTAACCGGTCGCCGCGTTTTGATCTCCTCCTCCGGTCGGTTCCTGCATGGCGTTCATCATTCATCTCCTTCCGTCTGGCCGGTGTCATCATCCGCCGGCCGATGCGTGTCATCCGTCTCATCCTCTGACGCGAGTCGATCCCAGAGCGTTCCAACTTTCGCTACGATTTCCCGGACCGACGTGGAGCGACGGGCGAGATCCTCCGCGATCGCATCCGAGGCTTCGGCGACGGTGCCGCTCGTCCGCCGCCAGGCCGACCGCACTTTGGATTTCAGACGCGGCGTCACCGCATCGGCCGATTCCCTCACACCGGCGAGAGCGTTCGTCCGCACGAGCGACAGCGCCTCTCCCGGAATCCCCGCGAGCGGCGAACCCGGCGTGCCGAACAGCAGGATGAGAAAGAGCGCACCGACATAACCGCCCTCCCAGGCGAAACGTGGACGCCTCGCCAGTCGTCGCCATCCCGCGGCGACACGTGCGACCCAGGCCGGGGCGCCGATTGCGGATGTCCATACGATCGGCGCGGATCGCCTCGCCCGCAAGGCGCGGGTTCGGCTCAGCACCATGCTCAGGAAGCCGGGATCCGGCTCCATCTCCGCAAGCGCCGGCAGATCGATCTTCAGATGCGCCAGCGCGCGGGAGAGTGCCGCGCACTCCACGCATCCGTTCAGGTGCATCCGCACCAGCCCTTCGTCGTCATGCCCGAGGGTGCGATCGGAGAAATCGCAGAGCCGGTCGTGCGCGCTCTGACAGGTCGGCCCGCTCGTGCGCCGCAACACCGCTTCAATCAACCCGGTTGGCGGCTTGATCGTCGTGTCGAGCAACGCACCGGCCGCTGAAGCGAGCAACTCACGGCAGCGCGCACACTCGCGCAGGTGCTCCTCCACCTCACGGAGCGCTCCGGCACCGAGTCGGTCCTCGAGGAGATCGTCCAGCCGCTCAACAAAGATCCTGCAGTCGTCAGTCATCATTCACATCCCGTAGGAGGGATCGAGTCTTCGCACCCGCGTGGCCAGCTCGATCCGCGCCCGGTTGCACCGCGATTTGACGGTGCCGGTCGGGATCCCGAGCAGGCTCGATATCTCTTCCACCTTCAAACCCTGGATCTCCTTGAGGAGCAGGATCTCCTGGTCCGATTCGCTCATCTTGTCGAGAGCGCGGTACAGCAGATCGCGACTCGATCGTGACTCGGATCTCTCCTCGGGGTTCGGATCGGCGGTCGGGATCTGGATCGCGTCGTCCACCGTGACGTCCGTGGCCGGCGGGCGCGCCTTCCGCTTGCGCAGGGCGTCGATGCATGCGTTGCGCGCCAGTCGAAGCATCCATGGAAGAAATGCCTCCTCGTCTCTGAAGGTGTCGAGGCGCTCATACAGGCGGATGAAGATCTCCTGTGCCGTGTCGCGAGCGTCCTCGGCGTTGCGCATGTAATGCCACGCCACGGCGTACACCCGTGACTGGTACCGGCGCACGAATGCCTCCCAGGCGAGATCGTCCCCCTCACGGCAGCGTTTGAGAAGCGATTCAGCGTCGAGCAATCCTCAGGCTCCCTCAGCGTCCCGGAACACCCCGGGGCATCCGGCTGCCGGCCCCAGTGCGGCCCTCACCCAGATTGACGGATGGAACCGGCCGACGGTTCCGCAAAAATCACCCGATCGTGTCCCGAAGCGAACCGCGGACGCAAATCCCCTAACCCCATGAAGGAAAGGATGATACAGGAAAGGCCACCCGGCACGACGCGATGGCGGTTCGCTAGTGGGATATGCGGAAGTTTACCGCAGAACGCGGCGCGGGTGTCCACCCAATCCGGCGCCACTCCGGTTCCGGCCGCCCGTTCTGATCCGATGCTGGAAGGTCCAGGGGCCTGTCTCAGTATCGCGTCGGGCCGCGCCTGTGACTCACGAGGTGGAGACTAAAGAGGGCATGGAGGAGGGTGAAAGAACCGGCCGCAGATTCCGGCCCGGCAGGGCTCAGCCGTTGCGTTTCAGCTCGGCGACGATCTCCTCGATGGCGGCTTCGGTGCGATCGCCGGAGAGCGGCGTCGCTCCGGCCCCCTTGTGACCGCCCCCGCCGAACCGGCCCATCAGCTCACCGACGTTCGTCTTGCAGGTGCGCTTAAAAATGCTGTGGCCGACGGCCGCCACGACGAACTGCCGTCCCGGTCCCCAATGCAGACGCACGGAGACGTTCACGTCCGGGTAGAGCACATAAATCAGAAACCGGTTGCCGCTGGGCAGTACGTCGAGCCCCCGAAAGTCGGTGATGACGACGTTTCCGTCGACGCGGCTGTTCGCCTGAACCACTTCGCGGAAGCTGCCGTCGTCCAGGAGGATCCGCTCGCACCGTTCCCGGACCTTGGGGTGCTTCAGGACCTGCTCGATCGACTTTTGCTTCAGCAGATCGATGAGCAGATGAAAGTAATCCTGGAACGATCCGAGCCCGGAACGGCTGTCGATGGTGTATCCGAGCAGGACGTGGCCGGTCGGATTCACGACATCGTCAAAGGAGAGTTGCGCCGAGTCGAGCCGATCCGCCTGGAGCACCATCTCCTCGAACTGGGGCAACCGGTTCCGCCCCCCGTAGTAGTCGTAGACCAGACCGGCGGCCGAAGGGGCGATCGCGTAGGCCCCCTCGAACTTTCCGGGCGGTTTCGGGTTGTTGTCGGTCAGGAGGTGGTGATCGAACCACTTGGCGCAGTTCGGATGATACGGGAGGTTGGCGAGGATGTCCGTGTCGCGGAT
The DNA here is from genome assembly GCA_027297005.1 of Acidobacteriota bacterium. The sequence goes on along the minus strand of JAPUIN010000070.1, from coordinate 5,470 downwards.
TTTGACGCGATTGCTGGTGATGTCTTGGGGGTGGATCAGGCTGATCGAGTCGATCTTCTCCTGGCTCGTGATGATGACGGAGCAGACGAGGCCGTCGAAATCCGCCCGAGTCACAATCCGCATACCGACCCTCCGCTCAGAGGAGCGCGTCCCGGCGCAAATCCCCGCGCCCGGCGCTCCTCCTTCATTACTTAATATAGGCTTGCTGGAATCAGCGTCAAATCGCCGCCGCCGCCCCCCGGTCCGGGTGCGGCCGCCCGCCCCCCCCGGCGTGATATACCTATGGCTCTGTCCGGGTCATGCGTGGGACCGCGTTCGGGACACCGCATCGCCCGAACCCCTAAGGCACATGGGTGTTACGGGCTATTACGGCTCCGTGTCGAGGATGGATCCCGGGGATATCGATGGTCATCCGGCCAAACTTTGAGGGGCCACGCCGCCCCCGGCAAGCGCTCCAATCCATCCTGGCTGCGCTCGGTCTCGCCGGGCTGGTGCTTTGCGCAGTCACGACTTCGGCCCACGGGGGAACCACCGTGATCCGCGCTGGGCGTCTGATCGACGTCGCGGCGGGGAGCGTCCACGAGCTGGTCGACATCGTCGTCGAGGGGGATCGCATCATCGAGATGGGATCCGGCCTGACGATCCCGACAGGGGCCACGATCATCGATCTGAGGGACCGGACCGTCCTGCCGGGGCTGATCGATTCCCACACCCACATCTGCCTCACGCCCGATTACGAGGAACGCTCGCCGGTGCTCTACAAGACCCACCCGTTCCGCGCGCTCGAAGCCCTCGACGGCGCGCGGCGCAATCTGATGGCCGGCTTCACCACCCTGCGCGATCTCGACAACGAAGGGGCCGACATGGCCGATATCGCGGTGCGGGACGCGATCCGGGCCGGGCTGTTCACGGGACCGCGGCTCTTCGTCTCCGGCTGGGCCATCAGCATCACCGGCGGGCACATGAACCTCAGGGGTCTTCGTCCGTCGGTCGATCGCCGTCTCGATCAGCTCGCCATTCTGGCCGACAACCCAGCGGCCATGGTCAAGGCGATCCGCGAGCAGGTGAAGAGCGGGGTCGACTTCATCAAGATCTACGCGACCGGTCCCACCACCGGGATCGACGCCGAGTCGCTTACCCCGCTTACCCAGATGAGCGAGGACGAGGTGCGCCTGATGGTCACGGAGGCGTCCCGCGGGGGGATGGATGTCGCCGCCCATGCTTACGGCGGCGAGGGCGCCTACAATGCCGTGGCGGGAGGCGCGCGCAGCATCGAACACGGCATGTTCCTCGACGAACGCACGCTCGATCTGATGGCCGAGTTGGGAACCTTCTGGTCCCCCACCATGACCGTCTATCTGCCGAGGAAGGAGGACGAGCCGGAGGAGATCGCATTTCTCGAACGGATCGTGGAGCGGCACCGGGAGACGTTTCGCCTGGCGATGAAAAAACGGGTGCGCATCGCGTTCGGAACCGATGTCGGGTCGCTCCCTCACGGCGAGGGATGGCGCGAGCTGAAGCGGATGGCCGACTACGGGATGCCGCCGATGCAGATCCTGCGCTCCGCGACGCTGACCGGGGCCGAGCTCTTGAGGAAGGAGGACGAGTTGGGACGCATCGCTCCCGGCTACCTCGCCGATTTGATCGCCGTCGAGGGGAACCCCGATCAGAATATCGAGGCGCTGCGCAACATTGATTTCGTGATGCTTGGCGGGGAGGTGATCGAGATCCACGCGACCGGAGCCCGTCCGGGTACAACCCTCCGCTGACGGCCCCTCGACCAACCCGTCTCCGAGTAGCCCGGCCGGTAGGCCGCGGTTACCGCATCTGCTTTTTCGACTCGCAATAGCCGGTGACCGTCGCCACCGCCATGGCGCATATCTGGTTGGACGGCTGCCCGTACTTGGCGCAGATCTCCTGGCCCCATTCCATCATTGCGTTCTCGCGGGTCAGCGGGGGGATTCCCGCGCAGAAGGACGGCTGATAGGTCGCCTCTTCGACGCAGGCCAAGATGAACGCGCTGAGCGGCATCATGCAGAGGGGGTTGCCCTCGCACCCGGCGCTGCGGTTCACCATCTCCTCGACGCACTCTTCGGTCTTCGAGGTCATGCCGAAAACCTCACCGTCCACCTTGGCCATCTCGGCTTGCCTCCCGACATCCTCAACGGCCCTCTTGAGAGCCTTGGCGCCGAAGAAGCCGGCGGCGACGAGGACCACGAACAGCGTCCCCACGACGATTAACAGAATCTTTACCCACTTCGGCATGATTCACCTCACCTCCCGGGATCCGAGGATCCCCGCGGACCTCCGCATACCGCCGCGGGACCTCCGATTCCGCGGGAATATATATGTTCCATGAATTGAATGGCAAGCACGACGGCCGGCTCGAATCGGCCGGAGCCACCCCTTTTCCGGGGCTTTTTCCCGGATCCAGGCCGCCCGACCCGCCCGACCTCCCCGGACCGCCTGTCGGTCTTTTGGCAGTTGACTAATCACCATCCTTCCATTAGTGTGTGCCCCGTATGTCCCGCATTGATGATCCCGTCCGTTGGCCGCGCCGCAATGCTCCCGCGCCAGTTCACCGGTCCCGAGTTCTCAATGTGAGGGTTTTCCAGTAGGGCGTAGTGCCCTCGCAGGTGCCGTTGCGGCAAAGGAGAAGCAGTCGATGGTGACAGGCAAGGTCAAGTGGTTCAGCGACGCGAAGGGGTTCGGATTCATCACGCCGGACGATGGCTCGAAGGATGTCTTCGTCCACCACTCCGCGATCGAGATGCAGGGGTTCAAGAGCCTGACCGAAGGTCAGGCGGTCGAATTCGAAATCGTACAGGGTCAGAAGGGACCGGCGGCACAGAATGTCCGTCTGACAACCTGATCGAGTGATTCGCCGGTGACGGCCTCCGGGGAATGCTCCGGAGGCCCCGCCGGCTCCGTTGTGAGTGAGCGCCGACCGTAAGCTCGAAGCCCGCGGAAGGCATGCACCTGATGCAGGATCCGATCCTGGAGAGGAACAGAACGATGGCTCAGACCGGCAGACTGAAGGGCGTCAACTGGCCCACCCTCGGTTTCATCGTCGGCTACCACCTGGCGCTCCTGATCGGCCTCCCCTTCTATTTCTATTACAGCCCTCCCGGCGCGGGTCTGATCATCATCTCGATCATCCTTCTCTTCCTGACCGAGATCGGGATCGGCGCGGCCTATCACCGCTACTACGCCCATCGCGCCTACCATATGAGCAAGCCGGCCGAGGCGGTGCTTCTCTTCCTGGGCAACATGGCGACCCAGGGAAGCGTGCTCACGTGGGCGCACGATCATCGGCTTCATCATTCATTCGTCGACACCGACCGGGATCCCTATTCGATCAAGAAGGGGTTCTGGTACGCGCACATCCTCTGGATGTTCCACAAGCCGATCACGGTCGAGAAGGAGCGGGTTCCCGACCTGATGGAGAACAGGTTGGTGATGTTCCAGGATCGCCATCACTTCACGCTCAGCCTGGTGACGAACGCCCTCGTTTGCGGGGCCATCGGCTGGGCAATCGGTGACTATCTGGGCGCGTTCGTGCTGGCGTGGTGGACGCGATTGTTCGTATCGCATCACTTCACCTGGTTCGTGAACTCGCTCTGCCACACCTGGGGAGATCGGAGCTTCTCGCGCGAGCAGTCGGCGGTCGACAACTACGTCCTCGCCTTCCTCACAGTCGGTGAGGGATACCACAACTACCACCACACCTTCGCCTCCGACTACCGGAACGGGTTCCGCTGGTTCCACTTCGATCCCAGCAAGTGGGTGATCTGGGGCCTCAGCAAGGTTGGCCTCGCGCGCGATCTCACCCGGTTCGACCAGTACCGCATCCATCGACGGCTACTCAGCGAGGACCGCAAGTTGCTCCTCGAGACGCTGCGCGAAAAGGGATACAGCGCCCGGTGCGAGCTCGAGCAGACGATTATTCACCTGGCCGACGGCATGAAGACGAAGCTTGCCCGCATCGCGGAGCTGTCGGCCGAGCTGAAGCGCCACCGCCGCGCCCGTTCAGGCGCGAGCGCCCTGAGCAACCTTCAGGCGGAATTCAACTCACTTCGCCGGAGCCTGCACGAAGACTGGAAAGCGTGGACGCGGATGTGCTCCCACGTCCTGGACGTCCTGCCCGTCCCGGCCTGATCCGGTCCCCGCGACCGCCGATCCCCACATCTCCACAATCTCGGATTCCTGTGCCGATCTGGCAGAAATTGTGATAACACTAGAGGATCAATGACGTTGATGTGATGGCCTGGTCACCTGCATATGTTGTGCTCACCGGGAATGACGGTGGCGACCGGCCCACACCACGACCTGGAAAGATCTCCTCGAAGGAAACCAGTCGATGCAGAGAGCAATTGAGGATCTGAAGGGTTTTCTCGATGCACCCAGGCCCAACATCGGCGAGCGGGGCAGCCACGGATGGGCCGCCGGCATGGCGGTGAAGCTCATGCAGCTTCACGACAGGCTGTTCCGTCACTTCCGCGACGAGGAAACGTCGGAAACCCTGCGCGATCTATCGATGAAGCGCCCCCACGTTCACCGGGCGTTCGAGTTGCTGCGCCTCGACCACGATCGGATCCTCGCCGAGCTGCGCTCGATCCTCGGGGCGGCAATGATCTATTCGGAAGGGAAGCCTCCGGAAAATCCCCAGTTGCGCCGCTGGACCCTGTCGATGCTCGATAGCCTCTCGCGGCACGAGCACGCGGAGACCGAGCTGTTCCAGCGCGTTCTCTACATCGACACCGGCGCGGTCGACTGATCGATTCCCCCCTCCCCCGTATTGAGTGCAGGATCCTGTCCACTACAGCTCGCGCAGCCGGATCGCGCGGGCGACCGACATGGCATCGGCCGCCGATCCGGAATGAGGAACGAGGGTGAACGAGTATCCGTACTCCTGTGGTGGCAGCAGGTACTTCGCGTGCGGTCTCGCGCCCCAGCTGGTGTCCCCCCCGACACCCATCTGCTTCAGATCCAGGTTCAGGGTGACGAACGGCCGCCGCGTCATCATGTGGTGATGACGGACCCCTTCCATATCCTCGAGCCTGAAGTTCCAGGCGCTCACCTCCAGCAGCGGATGGCCGACGGCCAGCAGACCGATCCGATCGTCATTGCTCAGCAGGACCCAGCGGACATCGGTCTTGTTGCCGTTCTCCTGAGGCCTCGAGTACTCGACGAACTGCTCGTCGACCACGCCGCCATACCTCCCGATCCGGGCGCCTGACTTCCGATCCTGGTAGGTCTCGTGGGGCCCGCGGCCGTACCAGTCGAAGCGTTGGAAATCCCCCGGCAGGGTCATCTGCATCCCGAACCGTGGCAGGTCGGGCAGATCGGTATCACCCGGCACGAGTGAAACGGTCACGCGGACCTCCCCGTTCCCGCGCACCCGGTATTCGACCCGGTACCGGCTGCGCATGCCGACCAGGTGGCCGTCCATGTCGATCCTGACCTCGCC
>JAPUIN010000007.1 GCA_027297005.1 Acidobacteriota bacterium | reverse complement strand
GATTCCCGCAGCGGCGCCCGGCTCCACGTGCTGGTGTACGACATCACCGAAGGGCAGCATCGCGAGATCGCCCGGCGGCGCGGAGACCTTGTCGAGTTGATGGCTTATCTGCACTCGAGCGGGATCATCGCCGCCTTGGGTTTGTTTCCCGGCGAGTGGTCGACCGCACCACGGGATATCGTAGGGACGCGCTCAATCCTGGGGCGATTCGAGCGATGCGAGATCAGGAACGCCCTGTGCGGTGCAAAGCGGGGTAGGCGGATGGAGCGCCTCCTGGCCGAGATGACCTCCACGCGGATCTTCAAGACGATCGGCGGCAGCGGGTCGCACGGTCCGCGCCATGTCGGCCGGACATTCACCATGAGCCCGGCGCTCACGCGCGAGGAGTTCGTGGCCGATCTGCACGAGAGTCGGACCCGACCCGGCGGCATCCACGGCAGCGGGTGGAGAGCCGCGCGCGAGCAACTGCGCCTTCTGGCGCATGGGTATCGCGCCCTCGTCACCGGTTCCGGCCGGCGCCGTGTTCGTCGGACGCTCGGCGTGGCGGTCGCAGCCCTGCCGATTCACCTGAGCGGTCTGTCGGTGGGCGGGAACGCCGTGCGGTTCGCCCGGTCATCGGCGAATCTCAAGCTGGCACGACGACGTCTCGATCGAATCACCGTGAGGAAATTCAGAAGCAAGGCCCGTTCCCTGGGCCGCACCGGAATCGTCGCAGACGGAGATCAGGACGTGGGGCAAACGCAGGGCATGAGTCACGGACGATCGACACAGGACACGGGTGTTATTTGAGGAGGAGTCTTCAATGAGCCAGGCCGAGGCCCGGATCGAAAATACGGTACATGCACGTTCAACGACTGAGCCCACACCTCCTGCGCGCGCCGATCGTGGCCGGGGAGTGGTGAGCGGAAACGGCGCGCGTGGTGGCGGGGGGAAGCGGATGAGTCGGTACCTGAGACCCAGCACGATTATTGGTACCGGGATCAAGGGCGCGGCAAACCTTGCCTGGCACGCCTTTCAGGCGGTTAACAAGCGCGTGCCGTACAGGTCGTTCCAGCCGAAGTGGGCGCCGGCGCCGCTCCTGAAGAGCCACGAGCGATCCTTCCCGGAACTTGGATTCCCGCGCGAGACCGATTCGCTCTGCCCCAAGTGCGTCAAGGAGGTGCGCAACCGGATCATCAACGGTGAGTCCGACTGGCAGACGCTGATCAACGGCAAGCCGGGAGAAATCAAGGCGCGTATCGTCGAACGGGACGGGCAGGTGTGGATGGAAAAGGAGTGCCCACGGCATGGACGCTGCGAAGACCTGATGGCGATCGACGTCGAGTTCCTCCGCCGGATGGAAAAGCTCTATCCGGGCCGCGATTTCCGGATGGCGCCCGACGCCTACCACAACCACGGATCCTCGACCGTCAAGTACGGTCGCGGCGCGGTGCTGACTGTCGATTTAACCAACCGATGCAACATGATGTGCAACCCCTGTTTCATGGACGCGAACCAGGTCGGGTATGTTCACGAGTTGACCTGGGACGACATCCGCCAGATTCTGGACAATTCGATCAATGTGAAGCCGCGCCGGCAGATGTCGGTGCAGTTCTCAGGCGGAGAGCCGACGCTGTCGCCGTACTTTCTGGACGCCGTGGCGTACTGCAGGAAAATCGGCTATATCAGCGTGCAGGCCGCGTCAAACGGAATCCGGTTCGCCCAGGATCTCGATTTCGCGCACCGCGCCAAAGCCGCGGGCTTGCGCTTCGTCTACCTCCAGTTCGACGGCGTGACCAACGAGGCCAACAACCATCGCGGCGTCGGCAACCTGTTCGATGTTAAGAAACGGGCGCTCGACAACCTCAAGGCGGCGGGGATCGACGTCACGCTGGTCGTGACCATTATCAACACGGTCAACAATGACCAGGTCGGGCCGATCGTCAAGTTCGCGATCGACAACGTCGACACGATCAACGCGGTGTCGTTCCAGCCGGTCTCGTTCACCGGTCGTGACGAGGACATCGACGATGAGACGCGCCGTCGGCAGCGCTACACGCTGTCCCACCTCGCGAGGGACGTGAAGGACCAGCTTGGCTTCACCGAACCGATGCGCGACTGGTACCCGCTTTCCTCGTCCGGTCCGTTTTCCGATCTGCGGGACTTGATGGACGGTCCCGATACGGAGTGGGGCGCCCTCAAGTGCGGCTGCCATCCAAATTGCGGGATCGGCACCATGCTGCTGGTCAGCGAGAAAACGAAGGAGGCTATCCCGTTCCCTCAGATCCTCAATACGGACAGGATCATGGAGGACATGAAGATCATCAACGACAGCGCGCGCGGTCGGGCGCTGACGATCGCCCAGTTCATGCTCTCGGTGCTCAGGAACACCCGTTTCGCGGAGATGCCGAAGGGCATGAACCTCTGGGAGCTGATGAAGGTCATCGACGGCCACAACGGCGCCAAGCTGGGGCTGGCCGAGAAGGCGCGCTACGAGTGGCGTATCATGCTGGTCGCTGGTATGTGGTTTCAGGATCTGTTCAACTACGACTTCCGGCGCACGGAGATGTGCATCATCCCGTACGGAACGCAGCTCGGTGAGGTGTCGTTTTGTGCCTACAACACCGGTGTCGGTTGGAGGCAGATCGTGGAGAAGATGTTCTCGACGCATACGACCGCCCAGTGGTTCAAGGAGAAAGGGAGGCACCCGATCTATGCGGCCGGCAAACAGGTGCCGCTCGCTGCTTCGGGTGAGTCGCCGATGACGGCCGCTCCGATCCCCGCGAGCGCGACCACGCCTCCGGTGCCGTCGGGGGTTTCTACAGGAGCAACCGCGGACACGGTTTCGATGTCGGCGTCCGCCCCGGGCGAAGGTTCGGAAAGCGTCCGCCGCTGAGACTGATTGCAGGGGACGAAGGGAGGGGCGAGGGCCACTGGCCCTTGCCCCTTTTCTCATGAGACACGCAAAAATTATCGCGACGATGGGCCCCGCATGCGGCTCTGACGCCGTTCTCGGGCGCGTCATCGCCGCAGGCGTGGATGTGGCGCGGCTCAACCTCTCGTATGGGACCCACGCCGACCACGCGCGCGTCATCGATGCGGTTCGCCGCATTGCCGCCGCCTCGGGTCGGGCGGTCGCCCTGCTGGCGGACCTGCAGGGACCGAAGGTCAGAATCGGACGCCTCCCCGGTGGCGGGCCAGTCACACTGCGCGCCGGGACGACCGTCACCCTCACGCCGGGCCCCGTGATCGGCGGGAGAAACGTCCTGCCTGTATCGCATCGTGGGCTGTCGACCGACGTTGCGCGCCACGATCCGATCCTCCTCGACGACGGCAAGATCGAGCTCCGCGTCCTGCGGACGATGGGGCGGGATATCGAGTGCCGCGTCGTCACCGGGGGGGCGCTGGCGGAGTGGAAGGGGATGAACCTGCCTCTGACCCGGCTCAGCCTCCCGTCGCTCACGCGCAAGGATCGGATCGATCTGGAGTTCGCCATGCGACGTCGAGTCGACTATCTCGCGTTGTCGTTCGTGCGCGAGGCGGAGGATCTGGAGCGCGTTCGCCGCTTCATGCGACGCCGGGGTCGTGTCATCCCGCTGATCGCGAAGCTGGAACTGCGCGCCGCCGTGCGGAATCTGGACGGGATCCTCGCGGCGGCTGACGGCGTGATGGTGGCACGCGGTGACCTGGGGGTCGAGGTGCCGCTCGAACAGGTCCCGGTGCTGCAGAAGGAGATCCTGAACCGGGCCAACCGCGCCGGCGTCATCGTGATCACCGCGACTCAGATGCTCGAATCAATGGTCGCCTTACCCCGCCCCACGCGCGCCGAGGCGAGCGACGTCGCCAATGCCATCTTCGACGGCACCGACGCCGTGATGCTGTCCGCTGAGACCGCCTCGGGACGCCATCCCGCCCGTGCGGTGGCGATCATGGATCGGATCGTGCAGGAGGCGGAACGCAGCGGCGTGCACTCGATGGGGCATGCCGAATCGATGCCGGATCGCGGGCGGGAGGTTCACGCCGTGGCGCATGCCGCCGTGGACGCGGCGCGGGGGTCGGATGCTCGCGCGATCGTCGTGTTCACGCAGACCGGCACCACGGCGCGCGTTCTGTCGAAAATGAAGCCGGCCTGCCCGATCATCGCCTTCTGTCCGACGGAAGCGATCCAGCGCAGGCTCTGTCTCTACCGCGGCGTTTTGTCGCTGACCATCCGGCTCGTGCGCAATACCGACCGGATGCTGGCCGAGGGGGATCGCGCACTTCTGCGTCACCGCCTGATGAGGAAAGGCCAGAGGGCCATCGTCGTATCGGGAACCTCCACCCGGGCGGGAGCCACAAACATGATGAAGATCCATCGTGTCGGGGAGCGCATCTGAACCGTCGCCATCCCGGAGGTGCGGAAGGCAGGTGCCGGGGCGGTGCCAGGAGCCGCGTCCCGAATCAGGATCGCGGCGTGCGGGCCCGCGGATACGAGCCGAGCACGCGGACGAAGTGACAGACCTCGCGCAGATGGCGCAGGGCGTTGCGGCAGCGCTCCTCCTCCTCCGAGCCTGCGAAATCGACATGGAAGATGTACTCCCAGGGACGGCCGACCAGGGGACGAGATTCGATTTTGGAGAGATTGATGTCACGCAGGGCGAACACAGCCATGCACCGGAACAGCGCACCCGGCACGTGGCCCGTGGCAAACAGGACGGAGGTCTTGTCCGGCCGCCGGGAGAGCCTCGCGCGCCGGGAGAGCAGAAAGAAACGGGTGTAGTTGGATCGGTGATCTTCAAGATGGCGCTTGATGATGTGCGCGCCGTACAGGCGCGCCGCCGGTTCGGACGCGATCGCCGCCAGGTCGTGCGCTCCCTCCTCGCTGAGCATGCGGACGCTGCCGGCGGTGTCATGGGTCGCCACACGCGTGAGGTGGGCGTGCCGGCGGAAGAATCCCTCACATTGGGCCAGGGCGACCGGGTGGGAGTAAACGCGGCGGATCTGCCGGAGCCTCACACCGGGGAGTGCGATCAGGTGATGTGCGACCCGGATGATCGCCTCACCCACGAC
>JAPUIN010000069.1 GCA_027297005.1 Acidobacteriota bacterium | reverse complement strand
AGCCCCGCCGCAGGATACATCACCGGCGTCAGCCTTCCGGTCGACGGCGGCCGCATCACCTCCCTGTAGATCGCGATGGCCTCCCCGACCAGGATCGAGCACTTCATCGACGGCGAGTCGGTCCCCCCCCTCTCCGGGCGCAGGCTCGACAACGTGGAGCCGGCGACCGGCACGGCGTACTCCTCGCTGCCGGATGGCGACGAAGCCGACGTCGCGCGCGCGGTGGCGGCGGCGGAGAGAGCGTTTCCCGCCTGGTCGCGCACGCCGGTCGAGGAGCGCGCGCGCATTCTCCTGAAGATCGCCGACCGGATCGAGTCGGACCTCGAACGCCTCGCCGAAGCCGAGAGCATCGACACCGGCAAGCCGATCGCGCTGGCGCGGTCGCTCGACATCCCCCGGGCCTCCACCAACTTTCGCTTCTTCGCCACCGCCGCGCCGCACTTCCACTCCGAGGCGTACGCCACCGATCACCGGGCGATCAACTACACGTTGCGCCGGCCCCGCGGAGTCGTGGGGCTGATCTCCCCCTGGAACCTGCCGCTCTATCTGCTCACCTGGAAGATCGCCCCCGCCCTCGCCGTCGGGAACACGGCGGTGGCCAAGCCGTCCGAGCTGACCCCGATGACGGCCTTCCTGCTGGGAGAGATCTGCCGCGACGCGGGGCTTCCCAACGGGGTGCTGAACATCGTGCAGGGGCGCGGCGCCACCGCCGGGGCGGCGCTCGTGAAGCATGAGCTGGTCACCACCATCTCCTTCACGGGCGGGACGGCGACCGGCGCGGAGATCGCCCGCACGGCGGCCCCATCATTCAAAAGGGTCGCCCTCGAGCTGGGCGGCAAGAATCCCAACATCGTCTTTGCCGACGCCGACCTTGGCCGGGTGATCGACACCAGCCTGTCGTCGTCGTTCGCGAACCAGGGTCAGATCTGTCTCAGCGGCTCACGCATTCTCGTCGAGGAGCGCATCTATCCCGACTTCGTGAAGCGCTTCACCACCGCAACGGCGCGGCTCGCGGTCGGCGACCCGCGCGAGCCCGGCACGCAACAGGGCGCCCTGATCTCAAGCGCCCATCGGGACAAGGTGATGCGCTATATCGAGATCGCCCGCAGCGAGGGGGGCCGGATCCTGTGCGGCGGCGGCCCACCGAAACAACCGGTCAGCGCGCGCTGCCGCGACGGGTATTTCGTCGAGCCGACCATCATCACCGACCTCGATCCCGACTCACGCGTCAATCGTGAGGAGATCTTCGGCCCGGTCGTCACGATCACGCCGTTCCGGAGCGAGGACGAGGTCGTCGATCGCGCCAACGCGACCGAATACGGACTGACCGCCACCATCTGGACCGAGAACCTGACGCGCGCCCACCGTCTCGCCGATCGCATTGCATCGGGGACGATCTGGATCAACTGCTGGAGCCTGCGAGATCTGAGAGTGCCGTTCGGCGGCATGAAGCACAGCGGCGTGGGGCGCGAAGGGGGTGAAGAAGCGCTGCGCTTCTTCACCGAGCCGAAGACCGTCTGCATTAATCTTTCGCCCGAGACCCCCGGACAATGAGATGACCCGACGCGCGAAGCGGCCCAGGGTTGCGGCACGAACGAAGCGTTCCCGGGCCGCTGCACGCGCGCAACCTCCACGCACAGGGGCCCGAACGAGGCGACTCCCGCCCGCCCGTCGGGAGAGACGGGTCACCCGCGCGATCGTGATGAGCGAGCGAGCGCCGGAGCCGGTCGGTCCCTACCCGCACGCCCACCGCGTGGGCACGCTGCTCTTTCTATCCGGCATCGGCCCGCGCGAGCGCGGCCAGCGCGAGATCCCGGGCGTCGTTCAAGACGCCGACGGCAGCGTGGTCGCGGTCGATTTCGAGGCGCAGTGCCGCTCGGTGTTCAGGAACATCCGCACGGTCCTGGAGGATTCCGGATCGAGCTGGGATCGCATCGTTGACGTGACGGCCTTCCTGACTCACATGCAGCGGGACTTCGCGACCTTCAACCGCATCTATGCCGAGCACTTCACGCGCGAGCGCCCCGCGCGCACGACCGTCGAAGTGACGCGCCTGCCGACGCCGATCGCGATCGAACTGAAGGTGATCGCCACCATCGCCTGACCCGCGGGCGCACCTCCCTCTCGCAAATCCCGTGCGTGTGACCCGACGCAGGACGCGGACAGGCTCTTAACGCGACAGGTCCCTCAGGACGGCCCGCACCGGGCTGCCATCGAAGCCGACCAGGCGCAGCGGCAGAGCGATCAACTCGTAGAGCCCTTCGGGGACCTCCCGCAGCACCACCCCCTCCAGGATCGCCATGTCGTGACGCAGGCAGGCGTTGTGCGCCGGCAGATCCTTCGAGTGGAAGAGATCGATGCTCGGCGTGTCGATGCCGACCAGCCTCACCCCTTCCCGATGCAGGTGATCGACGATCTCCGGGGAGAGGGCGGCGAAGTCCTCATTGAAATGGTTCGGATCGGGGAAGGTGCCGGTGGCGAGGAGCACACGCTCTGCCTTCATCGGGCCGGGCAGCGCGGCGGGGAGGATCCGCTCCCCCCTACCGGCCCCCACCCGGACGACCCGGCACGGTCCCAGGTAAAGATCGAGGCTGCGCTCGTCGATCGCGGGGGCGCCGGGCCCATAGTGGCTCGGCGCGTCGACGTGAGCCCCGAGGTGAACGGTCGCGTGCAGGGACGAGAGGGTCAGGTTGTCCCCCCGCTTCATGTCGAGCAGCACTTCGCGTGACGGCGGTGTGTCACCCGGCCACACCCCGAGCGATGAATCGATCGGGGGGGAGATATCGTAGATCATGTTTCGTCGACCTCTTCCCCTCGTGAATCCATCGAACCCTCCTCAACACTTCACGCCGTTTTCGTGCGACCGCGGGCGGGCGCTCAGAAACGGCTGCGGATCGCCCAGAGATCGGGGAAGAGCGGCCTGAACAGCGACTCCTTGAGGTAGGCGGCCCCGGGGGACCCGCCGGTGCCGGGCTGATCGCCGATCGTGCGCTCGACCATCTTGACATGGCGGTACCGCCACTCCTGCATCCCTTCATCAAAATCGGTCATCAGCTCCAGAAGGATGCCGACCTCGGGCTGGGTCCGGTAGAGATTCAGAAGCGCGTCCTGGATCGCCGGGTCGGGGGCGGTCGGCTGCGTCACGTCTCGCTTCGACAGGACGTCGGGGATCACAACACCGCGCGTCGCCAGAAAATCGTAGAAGTGATCGACGACGCTGCGCTCCTGCAGCCGTTTCTCGAGCCGCGCTCTCGCCGCGCTTCCGGCCGGCTGGTACTGCAGCATGCCGGGGCGCTTGTAGCCCAGCACGAACTCCAGCTCGCGGAACTGCTCCGACTGAAATCCGGAGGCCGTCGAGAGGCGATCGCGGAACGTCATGAACGACATCGGCGTCATCGTCTCCAGAACGTCGATCTGACCGACGAGGGTCTTCAGCACCATGCGCACGCGCTTGAAGGTGGCGATCGATCCGAACAGATCACCGTCGGAGAGGTTCCGGTTGATCTTCCCGAATTCGTGCAGCAGCAGCTTGAACCACAGCTCGTACACCTGGTGGATCAGGATGAACAGCACCTCGTCATGCTCCTGCGAGTCCGATCTCCCCTTCTGCAGCGCGAGCAGCTCGTCCAGCCTCAGGTACTTCGCATAGGTCAGTTCCATGGCACCGTCCTAGAGTGACCGATACAGCATCATAAGAATGAACAGAAACGCCGCACCGGCGATTGCCGCCACGACGCGGGCCTGCCGCCGGGCCCTGCGGACCGCGGCGGCGTATGGGATGCGCGTGAAGCTGATCATCATGTAGAGAGGGATAAACCACGAGGGGAACAGCCGGTGCAACCCCTTCTCCAGCCCCTTCTTCAACCGGAAGGCGCGCGACCCCGCATGATCGCGCATCTCCTCGAAATTGGCGATCGACAGATCGGCCAGGGCATCGGTATTCTCGCGGCGCAGCGCCTCGAAGCTCGAGAAGACCCGGGACCAGTCCGGTGCGAGTGATCGAATGCACTCGTCGAGCACCACGCAATCCTCGAAGGCGGCGTTCGCCCCCTGGCCGTGAAACGGGACAACGGCGTGGCACGCATCCCCCAGAAGGACCACCCGCGCGCCGTACCTCCACGGGCTGCAGCGCACCGTGACCAGCGACCCGACCGGATTGCGGATGTACTCCGCCTCGAGGTCCGGCATCAGGCGCGCGGCGTCCGGGAAGACACCCGTGAAGAACCGCCGGACCTCCTCCCCCGTGCGCAACGCCGCGAAGCTGTTCGCTCCCTCGAGCGGCCAGAACAGCGTGCAGGTGAACGAGCCGTCCCGGTTCGGCAGGGCGATCATCATGAAGCCGCCCCGCGGCCAGATGTGCAGCGCGTTCCGATCGAGCGCGAACCCGCCCCCGTCCCCGGGCGGGAGGGTCAGTTCCTTGTAGCCGTGCGACAGGAACGATTGCTGGTAGTCGAAGCGATCCTGTCTCTGGATCTGCTGGCGCACGGTGGAGAAGGCGCCGTCGGCCCCGATGATGACGTCCCCCACGGCGGTCTCCCGCCGGCCGGACTCCGGTTGAGAGTCCCCGGGCTCGGCAAAGGTCACGATCCCCGCTTCAGGGTCAACCCCCGCGCACTTCATGCCGAACCGGAACTCGACATTCGGCAGCGCGGCGGCGGCGTTGAGGAGGGCGATGTTGAGCTCGGCCCGGGAGACGGAGTAGTTGGCGTGTTCGGCCACGGTCCCATACGGCTGGAAGACGGTTCGACCATTGAGGTCGTGGATCATCCGGCCCCGCATCGGGATCCCCACCGCCAGGACGTCCTTCGCGAGACCGATCGTCCCGAGAGCGTGAATGGCGCGGGCGGAGATCGCGAGGTTGATCGAGCGCCCCACGCGGGGTGAGCCCGCGCGGGGATCGGGGCGCATCTCGAAGCAGCGCACCCGATAGCCGGCCCTGCCCAGCAGGATCGCCATCAGCGATCCTCCGAGGCCCGCTCCGACCAGGACGACCGTACCGCTGTCCGTCGTCAATCGTTCGCGGCGGTCGGTCATGCCCAGTTATCTCCCCGATCCTCTGGAGCCACTGCCTGTCACCCGCCCGAGTGTCTGCGCGAAACGCCACACTTCATGGTAGGTGTTGTAGAGGGGAACGGGCGCGACCCGGATCACGTCCGGCCCGCGCACGTCGCATACGATCCCCTCACGGGCGAGTGCCGTTTGTAGATCCCGCGGCTTCCCCCCGACGCGCAGCGACAACTGACAGCCGCGCTCCGCCGTCGCGCGCGGCGTGATCGTTTCGACCCCTTTCGCCGGCAGCGCATCAATCAAGTCTTCCAGATAACCGGTCAGGCGCAGTGATTTAACGCGCAGGGCCGGCATGCCGACCTCGTCGAAGATCGCAAGCGACGCGCGTAGCGGCGCCATGGCGAGGATCGGCGGATTGCCGAGCTGCCATCCCGCAGCGCCGGACTGCGGTGTGAACTCGCGGCGCATCTCGAATCGGGTGTCGGGGTCGTTCCCCCACCAGCCGGAGAGTCGTGGCAGCGAAAAATCCCGCGCATGACGCTCGTGGACGAAGCATCCGCCGATGCCGCCCGGGCCGCCGTTCAAATACTTGTAGGTGCACCAGACGGCGAAGTCGATCTCCCAGTCGTGCAGGTTCAGGATCACGTTGCCGGCCGCGTGTGCCAGGTCGACACCGATGCGGCATCCGTGTCGTCGCGCGGCGCCGGCGATTCGCTCCAGATCGAAGACCTGTCCGGTCAGGTACTGGACGCCGGGCAGGAGCACCAGGGCGATCTCGCTTCCCCTGGCCTGCAGAATCTCCTCGATCGCCTCGGTCCGGATCGTCGCCTCCCCCGGCGCCGGCCCGACCAGCAGAAGCGACGTCGCCGGATCGTGGCCATGGTGCCGAATCTGCGACACCACGGCGTATCGATCGGACGGAAATGCGCCCTCCTCGATCAGCACGACATGCCGCCCCCTCTCCGGGCGGTAGAATGTCGCCATCATGAGATGCAGATTCACGGTCAGGCCGTTCATCATGGCGACCTCGCCCGGTCCCGCTCCGACCAGGCGCGCCCCCGCTTCCCGCAACAACTCGTGGTACGAGACCCACGGCGCATTCGCCTTGAAATGCCCGTCGACCGCGAGCGCGGCCCAGGCCTCCATCTCTTCCTCGACGAGCGCCCGCGCCGAGCGCGGCTGCAGACCCAGGGAGTTGCCGCAGAGGTAGACGGCCGGAGCGCCGTCGGGACGCACGGGGATGTGAAAGAGATCGCGGCGGCTCGAGAGCGGGTCCTCGTCATCGAGGCGCTTCGCGAACCTTTCGGCTGTGGTGAAACCGTCGATCACGCCTGAAACTCCTCGCGGCGCCGGCCTAGAAACTCTAGGGCCGTCCCCGCCAGCAGCCGATCGCGGGCAGCGGAGTCGAGATCCGACATCGATTCAATCAGGGTGCCCGCGACCTCTTCCCCCAGCGGAAACGGATAGTCGGATCCGAGGGCGACCCGCTCCGCTCCGTCCAGACGGATCAGAAACCGCAGCGTGTCGGCATCGTGCACCAACGAATCGAAGTAAATCCGATGCAGGTACTCGCGCGGGTTCACCTGGTTGTCGACGGCGCATAAATCCGGGCGCGAGATGAACCCACGCTCGATGCGCCCGAGCGTCCCGGGGAAGGCGCCGCCGCCGTGGGCGAACGCGATCCGGAGACCCGGCAGCCTCTCGAGAACCCCGCCG
>JAPUIN010000068.1 GCA_027297005.1 Acidobacteriota bacterium | reverse complement strand
GATTGGATTGTACTTGTTGACCAGCGCCTTGATGTGGGTGGCGTACCCGAGGAACGCACCGACGATGTTGTTGAAGTCGTGGGCGATGCCGCTTGCGAGGGTTCCGATCGATTCGAGCTTCTGCGCCTGGACGAGCCCTGGCGGCAGGACCTCCCCCCCGGAGAGGTGCGTGCTGGCGCCGTCGATCACCGCATGCGGACCGCTCGACCTGAGATCGACGGCCATCCCGATCACCGAGCTGAGCGAGGCAAGACAATCCCGCTCCTCCTCGCCGAGATCGAGCGCCTCGGTTGATCCGACCGAGAGGACGCCGACGACCCGGCCGAGGGACAGCAACGGCACGACCGCCAGGATCTGCAGGGAAGAGACGCCGTCCGGCGGGACCCCGGGTGCACCCGCGCCGCCGGGGCGTTCACACACCTGGCATTCGCGCGAGTCAATCGCACGCCTGACGGCGGGCGCGTCCTTGAGGGCCGCCTCGAGTGCCTCGGCCTCGTGCGGAGTTCCGCACCGGGCTCTCTGCACGATCGATCCCGTCTTCGGGTCGAGGAGATGCACGATGCCGACTTCGGCCCCGAGAAGATCCAGGACGCTGTCGAGTGCCGAGACGAGAGTCGCCTCCAGATCCCCCTGTGACGTGACGCTGCGGATCACGCCGAGCACCGCGCCGGCGTGCAGCGTTTTCCTGTTGAGCTCGTGGGCGTTCTGCTCGGCCCGCCCCTCAAGGTCAAGGCTGTGGCGCATCAGATCCGACAGGAGGCGGGAGTTCTGGATCATCAGGCCGACCTGGGAGGCGATTGCCTGGGCGAGCTGCTGCTCGTCATCGAGGTAGAAACGCTCTTCGCGCGAGACCAGCTCCAGCACGCCGATGGTTCGCCCGCGGGCGCGCAGGGGCACCATCAGAATGCCGTGAAAGCCGGCGTTCACCAGGTCCTCGCGCGCCGCAGCGTCCGGATCGGCCCGGAGATCGGCGAGCGCCACGATCTCATCGCGCCCCCAGACCCGTCCCGCGAGTCCCTCCCCCATACGCAGCCCCTCCCCGGCCGCGGGGCCGGTCCGCTCCCTCTCGTCGAGGCATCGTGCGAGCTTGAGCCTCTCCTCACCGTCCGCTTCCGTTTCGACGAGATAGATCGCGCCCCCCTCGTGCCCGGTCACCTCGGCGGCCCGCTTCAGAATCTGATCGAGCTGGCGCTCGAGCTCGAACGAGGGGGTGACCGCCGCTGCCACCGCGCTGAGCGATTCCAGCTCCTGATTGCGCTCGCGCAGCGGGCGGGTTGCCGTCTCCACCTCGCGATGGGCGCGCGCCCTGGCGTCGAGCGCTTCGCGCGTCCGCCGCGCCCGCTCGATCTGCACGGCAAACTGCATCGCCAGAATCTCCGCCAGGAGCAGCCGATCTGGTGTGAAGGGGGTCGGCTCACGACAGCCGAAAATCAGCTCTCCGAGACGTCCGCCCCCCTTGCCGAGCCCGAGGACGAGGATCGAGCAGAGGCCGCGCGACTGCAGAGCGCCGGACGGCTCCCCTTCGATCTCGACCTCCCCGACGTTTGGCTCGACGGCCAGCACAACACGGTGGGCAGTCCCATCCCGCACCGACTGCAGCGCAGGGTTGAGGTTCCGGATCAGGATCTCGATCTCGTGCTGCGCGAGCGGTGCCCCCTCCCGCCATCCGAAGCGGAGCGGGGCCCCTCCAGTATCCGATCGGACGATCGCCACCCCGCAGTCGGCGCCGAGGATCTCGACCGCAGCGGCCGTGCCGATGCGCAGGATCTCATCGTCCCGCTCCTCCTGGGAGAGCGCGCTCTGCAGCTCGTGAAGCGATTCCAGGTGGGCGAGCAGATCGGCGCGATCGCCGGACGCGCCCTCCGATCCCTGCGCTGCGGTGGCGTCGTCAGGCACGCCCGTGTTGATGTCCGTCTCCGGGGCTGACTCGGTCATGGTGATAGAATTGATTTCCCCTCGGAGGCTTCATGTCCATCATCGGCTGGCCCCGGTTCGATCTCTACGTGATCACCGATTCCACGCTGATGGACGAACGATCCCACCTGGAGATCGCCCGCGCCGCCCTGGAGGGTGGCGCCGATGCAGTTCAGCTCAGGGACAAGTCCTCCCCGGCCATGAATTTATGTCGCCTGGCGGGGGAGATCCAGCCGATGGCGCGCAAATTCGGGGCCGCTTTCGTGGTGAATGACCGGGTCGATGTCGCCCTCGTGGCCGGGGCGGACGGGGCCCACGTCGGGCAGGCCGACCTGCCCGGCCGGGACGCCCGCCGCATCCTGCCCCGTCCTCTGATTCTCGGGATCTCTGCCGGGAGCCGGGACGAGGCCCGACGGGCGGAGCGGGCGGGGGCCGACTACCTCGGCGTGGGGCCGGTCTTCGCGACCGGGAGCAAGCCGGACGCTCGCGAGGCGCTCGGCCTCCGGACGCTCGAGCAGATCACTGCCGCGGTCTCGATCCCGGTCGTCGCCATCGGCGGGATCACACTCGAGAACGTCACCGGGGTGTTTGGCGCGGGCGCATCCGGGGCGGCCGTCCTCTCGGCGGTTGTCGGTGCGGAGGATATGACCGCCGCCACACGTGCCTTCAAGCGGCGGATCGCCGAGGTGCGGCGAAATGTGGGGGGGGGAGGGGCGGCATGAGGCGCTGCCTGA
>JAPUIN010000067.1 GCA_027297005.1 Acidobacteriota bacterium | reverse complement strand
TCCACGATCAGCGGCACCAGTCAGCATCCGACATGAGGAGAGACGGCGCCGACATGATGGAGGTGCAGACGCAGTTGCGACACAAGACACCGAAGCAGACGCAACGCTACACGGAAATCCAGCCCGACGAGAAGCGCCGGGCTTCCGAGCGTCTGGACAAGTTTGCCGGCACCTTGAAATCTTGGTCACAGTTTCGGTCACATCGTGAGAAAGTAGCGCGCTAAGACCTTTGTCCCCATCGTCTAGTCTGGCCTAGGACACCGCCCTTTCAAGGCGGCGACACGGGTTCAAATCCCGTTGGGGACGCCATACCCTCCCCCGAATATCAGTCGATCCCACCTGTTCTCTAGGCTCCCCTTTCTTGACTTCAGTCCGGAGGACTCTTAACTTGAACCTCTGTGGCCCTACATTTGCAAGGATAAACGGTGAAGATCCTCGTCGCCGATGATGAACCGACAATACGCGAATTAGCTGAAGAGCTCCTGATCGCCGCTGGCTATAATGTCCTGACAGCAAAGGATGGCGAGGAGACGCTCCGCCTCGTCTACGACGAGCGCCCGGATCTGCTCCTGCTCGACCTGATGCTGCCAAAGATGACCGGCTTCCATGTGCTCCAGGAGATCAGGAATGCTCCTCCTATACGGAACACCCCTATTCTGATCTTGAGCGTTCTTGTCTCCGGGGACGATACCGATGACTCCATTCATGAGCTGGACGTCGCCGGGTTCATTGACAAGGCGGAATTTGTGAGCTCCCTTGTCGCGCGCGTGCAGGAGATTCTCTCCAAGCAGCCTCATCTGGCAGCGTAGCGTCCTCCTCACCGCCGCAGGAGCGGCGGTCTTATTCATCCTGCCCGCTCTACTCGCACGCCGAGGGCTTCCACGAGACCGCGGGCCAGGCACGCGGTCTGAGAGCAGTCCGGATCCTGTGTGGGATTGAGCTCCGTCACTATGACGGCAGCGCATTTGGGGGCTGCGAGGAAGATGCTCAGGGCGTCCAAGGCCGATTCGGCGTCGAGCCCCCTCTTGCCTTGCGCGACGCGCGCCGGCGCTCGACGGGACGCCGATCAGTTCCCGACCAATCGTAATTCATAGATGTCTTGATTATCGTGATCCCTCATCGAACCGGTACACGCTGACCGGTCCATAGATTCCGATCGGGGTCATTTCAGGAAGAATCCCGGGTGGAAATGAGAACAGGAAGAAGGCGTCATCGCGGATCTCGGTTCGGATCTTTTCGAGGAGCCGATCTTCGCTGAACGACCCCTTCCCGAAATAGAAGAGGACATCGTAGCTGGAGAAATCCAGTTTGTAAAAATCACCCCGCAGGAGCCGCGCGCGCCCGGGCTCGATGTGATTCGTTAGATTGCGACGAGCGCTGCGCGCGATTCGATGCAGGGTGCGGTCGTATTCGATCCCGGTGGCGTCGGCCCCCAGATGGGCGGCCATGAAGACGACCCGTCCATCGCCGCTGCCCAGATCGAGAAAGGTCATGCCGGGGCGGACGACCGCAGTGAGGGCGGGGAGAAGATTATCCAGGAGGGAAGGATAGAACAGCCCTTTCTTGACGATTTCTTCTGTGCGGAAGAATTTCTGCCTGCGCGCGGGATCCATGCGCACCTCTTCCGGCACGGAGCCCTCGTGACCCGACATCGCCTCAATCAGATCGGGGGGGTAGTTCGCGAAACACACGTTCTGGATCTCTCGGGCAATCCGAAGTTGATCCTCGTCCGCGATGGCAGTCGCGTCGGTTTCGCCACCGGAGGTGGAGCCCGTTGGAATGAGGAAGATGGGCAGAAATGCTACAGCGATCAGCCCCCCGCGCAGCATGAACGGTTTCGCGGTCACTTCCGCCCCTCGATCCCTTCCTGACATGCGATGCACCGTGTCGCGAACGGCAGCGCCTTCAGGCGCGCAAGAGGGATCGACTTCTCGCATCCCGCGCAGACGCCGTAGCGGCCGGTGTGGAGCCGCGTGAGCGCGTCGTCGATCTGGTGCAGCGTATGATCGAGGGCTTCGATGACGCCGAGATCGGCCCCTCCCTCACGACTGGCCTTCCAACCGTGGACTCCCTCGCTGTCGCCGGCCGCCTCCCCGGACTGCTGCTTGGCGAGCAACTGTCGGTATTGCGCATCGGCCTCCCGCCGGCGCTCGGTGAGCAGTCGGTGGAGTTCGATTCGCCTTTTTTCCGCCGCGCTGTCGGTCATCTTTACACTATAGCCGACGATGCGAGGTGCTCAAAAGCGGTACCCGAGAGATACGTAGGCGAAGCTGTCGTCCCCCCGTCCGCCAAGGCCCCAAGCGTAATCGAGCCGGATGACGAGCGGTTGTCGGGGGACGACGAAGCGCAGGCCGACGCCGGCGCCGAAAAGGGTCTCGTTACGCCCCGTCGTCGTACCCGACAGGTAGCCGCCGTCGATGAACAGCGCCCCCTTGAGGAGCCGTGCCGAGCGTCTCTCTAGCGGGATCTCGCCGGGCTGGCTGATCGGTTCCCCAGGGGCGACCGGACGGTAAGGAAGGGTGCGGCTGAACGGGATCCAGAGCTCGGCCTGCAACGCCACGCGATGCCGGCCGAGAAACGAGTCCTCCTTGAACCCGCGCACCGTGGTCGCGCCGCCGAGATCCCACAGCTCGAACTCGGGAACAGTGTGATCGATCGTGCCAGCGTTCAGATGCAGATCGAACTCGAATCCGGTCCGCGACCGGCCGTGGAGCCCCGTGTCAATGCTGCTCCGCACGAAGCTGCGGGCACCGCCGACGCCGTCGAGCGCGAGCTCGATGACGGGAACGATCCGTGCCGACAGGCTCGGCGAGCGGTGGGTGTGGCGCCACTCGTAGGCGGCGCTGGAGCGCAGGATCGTCAGGTCGACCTCCTCGACCCCCGAAATTATTTCGTCGAGGTCGATCTCGGTATGCTCGAGCCTCCAGCGGAAGCGGAGATCGTGCGCTCCCCGTATACCCAGAGGACGGAGGCCCAGGGAAATGGCGCCTCCGGTACGGCGCTCGTCGGTCTCGACGCCGGCGAGATTGCGATTGTTGCGGAAGAAGGAAAAAACCGACAGCTCCAGGTTGTAGAGCCGGCGCGGATCCTCGCGGTCGGAAAGGATCGGGGCGGAGTAGGTCATGTCGCCGCCGAGGGCAACCCCGTAGGTTGGAGAGAAGGAGAACCGATCGAACTGCCCGAGCAGTTGCCTCTTCTGATAGATGAGGCCGATGTCCCCCTTGTCTCGCGGTCCGTAGGAGGCCGATCCACCGAGGTAGTTTGTACGCGCCCCCTTGACCGGTTTTCCGCTTCCCCGGCGGATCAGACTTTGAATCAGGTAAGCGCCGGCGGGTTTCTGCAGACGTCGAATATCTTCGGCCGCGACCAATTTACGATCCAGGCCATCCTCGGTAAGAATTTCCGCGAGAGGACGG
>JAPUIN010000066.1 GCA_027297005.1 Acidobacteriota bacterium | reverse complement strand
GGGGTACTTCGCCACTCCGACCGTCACGGTCAGTGCGATCGGCCGGCCGTCGATGTCCCGCCGCAGGAAGTGCCGCTCCACCTCCTTGCGGATCCGCTCGGCCACGAGATAGGCCCCCATCCGCTCGGTCTCGGGAAGGAGGACGCCGAACTCCTCGCCGGAGAGACGCGCCGCGACGTCGATGTCCCGGATTTTGTTCTTGAACAGGATGGCGATCTCACGCAGAAGAATGTCCCCCACGATCTCGCCGTGCCGCTCGTTCAGTTCTCGGTAATCGTCCAGGTCGATGTACAGGACGCTCAGACTGAGCCGATAGCGCTTGGAACGGCGGCTTTCCTTCCGCAGGGCCGACAGGAACTGCCGCGCATTGAACAGGCCTGTCTGAGCATCGGTCTGCGCCGACGACTCCTGCCGTTCAGCCAGCGAAAGGTCAACGATCCGCGGGCTGGTCAGCTGCCGGTTGACGTTGATGAAGTAGTCGAGTAGCGCGACGCGAAGCCCAACCTGGCGCTCGAGCGCCTCGCAGAGGCTCCTCCGGTGCTTCAGGACCGCTTCCCAGTGCCGGCGCGCTTCCGCCTCCTCGAACGGCAGGCGCGTCAGGATCAGCAGGAGAGCGGCGTACGCCTGCAGTCCGCTCTGGGTACGGATCTGATCCAGGCTTTTGAGCAGGCGCTCCTCATTGTGGGCATCTTCCTTGAGAACGGCGAGCAGTTCCTCCTTATAGCGGGCCGCCTCTTCCAGCGTGATCAACCGTTCTCCTCCCGCGACGCCGAACGGCCGACGCTGAGATCCGCGAGGATCCCGGCCAGCCTGTAACGCCCGGCCTCACTCGATGAGAACCGCAAAGCTGCCTCGAACCCGCGCCTGTCCGGTAGGGACCGTGATCGAATGACGCGTCCCGGCAGGGCGACCTGGCGCGGCAGCGCGGTCGATTCGCGCAGGGCGAGAACGACATCCGTTCCCGCGGTGATATCCCTCGCGCTCACAAGCCGCGCCCCGCCCAGCGACAGATCCTCGAGATCCACGCGGCCCGAGAGGGGCACGGGGTCCGACACGTGCGTGCTCTGCACCCGACCGATGATCGCCCTGCCCGGACGCCGGCGCGTATGCTCGCGTCGTTCCCGCCGGTGAACACGGACCAGACCTCCGCCAGCGGACCGCGCCACGGACAACGAGAGAGCAGCCTGACGAATGAGTTCCGGGGTGCCGCCCGGCCCGTCCTCACGTTTCGAGATACCGGCGCTCCAGGTCGTTCCGGTCATCACCGAGAGCCGCTCGAGCAGCCGACCGGCGGCCAGGCGGGCGCCCTCCTCGCCGGTGCACGGGAACAGCATGGCGAGCCGATCAGGATCGATGGGGGCGAGGGAATCAGTGTCCCGCGCGACCTCGCGAGCGATCGAGAGCCCGCGGTGGATCAGCGTCGCGGGCTCACCGGAGTCGGGCGAGAAGAGGGCCAGTGCCAGAGATCGGTCAAACCGCTCGGCCCGCTCCAGTTCGGCCTCGATCATCCCGAGAAAATCCCCATCGGAGCCGATCGGGGAGGAGGCGGGCATTGCTTCACGTCCCGTCAGTTCGACCAGAGGATCGAGCTTCCCCCCCCTCCCCGACTGCAGATGATCGGCAGCGGCGACGTCGAGCCCCGGATCCCGGCCCAATTCGGTCTCGAGGCGATCGCGGTTACGGTCGCACTCCGCCAGCATGGCGCGCGCGTCGGCTTCCGGCAGATCAAGACCGGTCAGGAGGCGTAGACAGAGCCGGAACGATTCGGCATTATGCCGTGAGCCGATCTCCCCGATCGCCTGCATGAGGTGAGGGCCGCGCAGTGATGGATTGTCGAGGACCTTTCTGATCCCGATGCGCGCCATGTCGCTGAAGTCGAGCGGATCCACTGACCCCCTCTGCTTTCGGGCGGATGTTAGCGATAAACCGCCGAAACTGTCAACAAAGCCGGGCCACTTCAACCTCCCAGGCCGATCGCGACGGTCACGAAATGCCAGTATGGACTACCGCTGAGCAACAACCGACCAAAAATGTCAGATCCTTTTGACAATTCTTTGACTCGGCCCTATATTAGTCGACAGACTGGCCGAAGCGGGGAAAGTTATGGCCTATCAAAAAGATACATCACGTCCCTCAATTCCTAATGGTGAAAGAAAACAGGAGGTGAAGCCGGTGGCGAGCGGGCCTACGGGTGCTGAGATCGTCCGGATGATTGGAAGACTGCAGGACCTCCGCGGCTTTCGCGATCAGCATTGGGAGGGCAGTCTCGAGGATTACCTGCAGATCGTGCGCCACAACCCCAAGGTGACGCGCACCGCGTTCCAGAGGATCTACGACCTGATCCTGGTGAAGGGAACGCGGGAGTATTTCGAGTACAAGAAAAAGATCGTTCATTATAATTTCTTCGATGATCAGGACCGCAGCGGCGCCGACGCGGTGTTCGGCCTGGACATCCCGCTGATGAAGCTCGTCAACGTTTTCAAAGCGGCTGCCCAGCGCTACGGCACCGAGAAGCGTGTCCTGCTGCTGCATGGCCCCGTCGGCTCCTCCAAGTCAACGATCGTCCGGATCCTGAAGAAGGGACTCGAGGACTATTCCAAGACCCCCGAGGGGGCTCTCTACACGTTTTCATGGGTTCTGGATCAGGACGGGACGCGCAAGCGCTCCGAAGGTTCCCCAGAGATCGTACCCTGCCCCATGCACGAGGATCCCCTGCACCTGGTGCCGATCGAGTTGCGTGCGGAAGTTCTCCGGGTGCTGAACGAGAACAAGCCGGAGACCGACCGCGTCGCCATCGAGGGGGAACTGTGCCCGAGCTGTCGCCAATACTATAAGGAGCTGACTCTCCAGCACGGCGGTGATTGGACGAAGATTGTCTCGAAGGTGCGCGTCCGGAGGCTCATACTCTCCGAGAAGGACCGCATCGGGATCGGCACCTTCCAGCCGAAGGATGAGAAGAACCAGGACTCGACCGAACTGACGGGGGACATCAACTACCGCAAGATCGCCGAGTACGGCTCCGACTCCGACCCGCGTGCCTTTAACTTCGATGGGGAATTCAACATCGCCAACCGCGGGTTGATCGAGTTCATCGAGGTTCTCAAGCTCGACGTGGCGTTCCTGTACGACCTGCTGGGGGCGTCGCAGGAGCACAAGATCAAGCCAAAGAAGTTCGCGCAGACCGATATCGACGAGGTGATCATCGGGCACACGAACGAGCCCGAGTACCGCAAGCTGCAGCACAACGAGTTCATGGAGGCATTGCGGGATCGGACGGTCAAGATCGACGTGCCGTATATCACGAAGCTGTCCGAGGAGATCAAGATCTACGAGAAGGATTACAACACCGCACGGATCCGCGGCAAGCACATCGCGCCCCATACGATCGAGATGGCCGCCATGTGGGCGGTTCTGACGCGGCTCGAGGAGCCGAGGAAGGCCGACCTCACACTCCTGCAGAAGCTCCGCCTCTACAACGGTAAGACGCTGCCCGGATTCACGGAGGACAACATCAAGGAGTTGCGCAAGGAGGCGATACGCGAGGGGATGGACGGCATCTCCCCGCGCTATATACAGGACAAGATCAGCAACTCACTCGTTTCCGATAAGGGGGAGGGCTGCATCAATCCGTTCATGGTTCTGAACGAACTGGAATCGGGGCTGAGGCATCACTCTCTCCTTACCTCGGAGGATTTGCGCAAGCGCTATCGCGACCTTCTCGGTGTGGTGAAGCAGGAGTACGAGGACATCGCCAAGAATGAGGTGCAGCGCGCCATCTCGGCGGATGAGGAGGCGATCGGGCGCCTGTGCAGCAACTACATCGACAACGTCAAGGCCTACACGCAGAAGGAACGCGTGCGTAACAAGTACACGGGCCAGGATGAGGAGCCCGACGAACGGCTGATGCGCTCAATCGAGGAGAAGATCGAAATCCCCGACAATCGCAAAGACGACTTCCGTCGTGAGGTCATGAACTATATCGGCGCCTTGGCCGTGGAGGGGAAGACCTTTAATTATCGAACCAACGAGCGGCTGCACAAAGCGCTCGAGCTGAAGCTGTTCGAGGACCAGAAGGACTCGATCAAGCTGACATCGCTGGTCTCGACGGTAGTCGACAAGGACACACAGGAGAAGATCGATGTCGTGAAGAGCCGACTGAAGAAGGACTACAGCTACTGCGACATCTGCGCCACCGACGTGCTGAATTACGTCGCGAGCATCTTCGCCCGGGGTGATGCCCGCGACTGAGCGCTGACAACGACGAGGCCCCGTCAGGGTCGCGGCACTCCGTTCGCCGCGGATCTGGAGGGGTGTTTTTTTCGAAGGCGTGCTGCTAATGATCCTCCGCATCGAACGGGATCACAATCGTTTCAGGCAGATCGTTCGCGGTCGCATCAAGAAAGAGCTCAAGAAGTACATCAGCAGCGGCGAACTGATCGGCCGGCGCGGCAAGGACCTCATCTCGATCCCCCTCCCCCAGATCCACATCCCGCAGTTTATTTACGGCCGCAAGCAGACGGGAGGTGTCGGTCAGGGTGACGGCGCCGTTGGGAC
>JAPUIN010000065.1 GCA_027297005.1 Acidobacteriota bacterium | reverse complement strand
TCAGAGTTCCCATGGAGATACGCTGCACCTCGAGTGCCGCGATCGAGGGGATCCGTTCTTCGGTCACCCCACCCGACACCTCGAGGAAAACCCGACCCGTGGCCCGGGCGACGGCCTTCTCGAGAACGGCCGCGTCCATGTTGTCGAGCATCACGGCCTCGACTCCCGAGGCCAGCGCCTCATCCAGTTCCGCCAGGCTTCCCACCTCGATCTGGATCACACGGTGATCCTTCCCGGCGCCGGGAAAAGCCGATCGGGCGCGGCGCACCGCCTCGGGAATGCCGCCCGCCAGCCTCCAATGGTTGTCCTTGATCAGAACGGCGTCGTACAGCCCAGCGCGATGGTTCTCCCCGCCCCCTGTCCGCACGGCCTCCCGATCGAAGTGACGCAGACCGGGGACCGTCTTGCGCGTGTCGGCGATCGTCGCTCGGCCCGAGGCCACGCTCGTGACGCAACGCCGTGTCCTGGTGGCGATGCCCGACATCCGCTGAACGAAATTGAGAGCCGTGCGTTCCCCCGCAAGGATCGAGCGTGCGTTCCCCTCTACCGTGGCGAGGATGGAGCCAGGATCCTGAAAGGAGCCTTCGTCACAGAGTGCCTTGAAACGGACGTTGGGATCGAGCTGCTCGAAGACCTCGCGGGCCACAAACAGACCACAGACCACGAGGCCGCTCCTCGCGACAATTCGGCCTCTGCCACGCGCTCCCTCCGGAATCACAGCGATGGAGGTGATGTCGCCTGGACCGACGTCCTCCTCAAGAGCGGCACGGACAGCCCCGCGTAAAATGTCAGGATTGATCATTGACGAGCGGATTCTCCCATACGGTCTGCGGGGGGGTCAAGGACGGACCTGGTCCGGATGGTGTCCGGCGATCGATCAGCTCAGCGATTCGAGGGTCCGGCCCAGCCTGCCGATCTTCTCGTCGAGCTCGGTATGGATCCGCCGGGACTTGTCGACGATCTCTGGACGCGCCTTGCTGACGAAGTTGCTGTTAGAAAGCTTTCGGGCGTGTCCCTCCCGATCGTGGGTGAGCTTATCGATCTCGCGCCTGAGTCGCGCACGCTCGGCGCTGAGATCGAGGATCCCTTCCAGCGGTATCCCGAATTCAAGCCCCGTGGCCACGGCGCGGGCGACCGGACCTCGACCTTCGATCGTCCTCACTTCCTCAATGCCGTCCAGCCGCGCCAGGGATTCCACGGCGTCGTGGTTGTTCGCGAGGGTCGCGCGCGCAGAGTCGTCGTGCGGGAGATAGAGTAAATGCAGTCGCTTCCCTGGATCGATGTTCAGCTCGGCGCGGATGCTCCGAATCCGCGTCACAATTTCCATGAGCAGTGCCACCTCCTGCTCGGCTGCTTGGTCATGATGCGCGGGCGTTTCCCCGGGGTATGGGGTGAGAGAGATCGATGTGCCCTGGTGCGGCAGACGTTGCCAGAGCTCCTCCGTGAGAAACGGCATCACCGGGTGAAGGAGTCTGAGCGCGCTGTCGAGCACGTGAACGAGCACAGCGCGCGCCCGGGCGGCTTCCTCCCGCGGAGCGCCCGGCGCGAGCGATGATTTGCTCATCTCGACGTACCAGTCACAGTACTCGTGCCAGACGAATCGGTAGAGACCGTTCGCCATCTCATCGAAACGATATTCGGCGAGAGATCGGCGAACCGAGCCCGCCACGTGCGAGAGGCGGCTCAGGATCCATCGGTCGGCGAGCGTCAGGCTCCCACGGTCAGGCAGCGGCAGCGGGGCCGCGCTCCTCCCTTCATCCCCCAGGTTCATCAGGATGAAGCGGGCGGCATTCCAGAGCTTGTTCGAGAAGGCACGGTATCCGGCCATGCGCTCTTCGGACAGCGGCAGATCGGATCCCGGCGTGGCCATGGCGGCCATCGTGAAACGTAACGCATCGGCGCCATGACGCTCGATCAGATCGAGCGGGTCGACGACGTTGCCGCGCGTCTTCGACATCTTCTGCTTTTCAGCATCCCGCACGAGGCCCGTGATGTACACCTCACGAAACGGGACGTCGCCCATGAATTTGATCCCCAGCATCAGCATGCGGGCCACCCAGAAAAACAGGATGTCGAACCCGGTGACGAGAACTGTGGTGGGATAGTAGCGCTCTAGTTCGGGCGTGCGATCGGGCCAGCCGAGCGTGGAAAATGGCCAGAGCGCCGAGGAGAACCAGGTGTCGAGCACATCCGGATCCTGGTGGAGAGAACTGGAAGAGCATTCAGCGCAGGCGTCCGGTTCCTCGCGCGCCACCGTGATGTGAGAGCAATCGTCGCAATGCCAGGCCGGGATCTGGTGCCCCCACCACAACTGTCGCGAGATACACCAGTCGTGGATCTTCCCCATCCATTCGTTATAGCTGTTGA
Source organism: Acidobacteriota bacterium (assembly GCA_027297005.1). The sequence goes on along the minus strand of JAPUIN010000065.1, from coordinate 1,511 downwards.
CCCAGTGCCCGGGAATGAACCGTACGCGCCCGTCCTCGACAGCGCGCACTGCGGCCTCGGCGAGCGGCTTGACCCGTACGAACCACTGAGTCGAGAGGTATGGTTCGGCGATCGTTCCGCAGCGCTGGCAGTGCCCGACGTTATGATCGTGGTCCTTCGTGTCGATCAGGTGGCCGCCGCTTTCGAGATCGGCAACAATTCGCGCGCGTGCATCGAACCGGTCGAGGCCGCGGTACGCTTGGGGCACGTTGTCGTTCATGCGTCCCTGATCGTCCATCACGACGAGTGACGGCAGACCCGTTCGCCGGGAGGCGGCGTAGTCATTCGGGTCGTGTGCCGGCGTGATCTTCACGGCGCCGGTGCCGAATTCTTTCTCGACGAACGAATCCGCCACGATGGGGATGCGTCGGCCGACCAGCGGGAGGATCACTTCGCGCCCCACGGCGTCGCGGAATCGCTCATCGTCAGGATGGACCGCCACCCCGGTATCCCCGAGCATCGTCTCCGGGCGCGTCGTGGCGACGTGAACCGCTCCGAAGCCATCGGCATAGGGATACGCGATGGTGTAAAGCTGGCCGTGGATGAGCTGAGGAAGCACCTCGAGATCCGAGATTGCGGTCCGACAGCGAGGGCACCAGTTGACGATGTACTTGTCCCGGTAGATGAGGCCTTCCTCGTGCAGGCGGACAAAAGCCTCGCGGACAGCGCGCGACAGAAGGGGCTCGAGCGTGAATCGCTCGCGACTCCAGTCGCACGAGCAGCCTAGTTGTTTAAGCTGCTCGATAATCGCGCCGCCATACTCTTCCTTCCAGTTCCAGATTCTCTCGACGAAAGCCGCGCGACCGATGATTTCCCTGCTGCTGCCCTCTTTCTGCAGGGCGCGATCAACAACCATCTGGGTGGCAATCCCGGCATGATCGGTGCCGGGGACCCAGAGCACGTCATCTCCCTCCATCCGCTTCCATCGCGCCAGAATGTCCTGCAGGGTGTTGTTGAGGGCGTGCCCCATATGCAGGCGGCCGGTGACATTGGGTGGTGGGATCACCATGGAGAACGGGGGTCGATCCGTATCGGGATGAGCTGGGAAGAGGCCGAGGCGAATCCAATGATCGTACCAGCGGCCCTCGAATCGCGACGGGTTGAACGCTTTTTCCAGTTCGATCGTGCGGGTCATGGAAAATGATCCGATCGGCGACTGCCGTGGGCAACAAAAAAAGTAGGTGCACGACCTACTTAGTTCGGCGGGGCGAGACGGTCTGATGCTTCAGACGGGGCCAGCTAGCTGCCTTCGCTGTCCTCGAGCTCCTTGATGCGCTGCCGCACGACGGCCTCCGCCATGTGCGGGACGATGTCCCACGCGATCTCCCGGACCACCCGGTCCGAGATGCGCTGCACGACGCGCTCTGCGATCAAATCAATGACCTCGGGCGTCAGGGTCACCGGCCCGTTTCCGCCGGCCGCGGTGCCCGCTTCCCTGCCGGCCGGTTCGGGTTCCTGGGCCACGGCCGGCG
>JAPUIN010000064.1 GCA_027297005.1 Acidobacteriota bacterium | reverse complement strand
CAGAGGATTGAGGCGACGAACAGGAGAGCGGATGAAACTCGGCGGACGTTGTGGCGCATGGTGATCTCCTTGGTTTAGAGGCTGCGGGTGATGATGGCGACCGAGCCTGGCGGAAGACGGAGTGGCAGAAACGCCACCGGCAGGCCGGTCATCGCGTCGAGCACGATGAGACGCGGTTGAAAACTGCTCGAGTCGGTGACAAGCAGGTATCCGTCGCCGTCCGACTCGATCGTGGCGATCTGGTTGAAGCTTTCAAACACCGAACCGAGAACCTCGCCGGTGGAGGGATTGAACGCGACCACCAGGTTGCGGAAGCTCGCGTCGGTGATGACGCAGTACCCGAGCGTGCTTGAAGCGATGGCGACGGCGGAGACATTGCCGCCCAGATCGTCGTCGTCCACGATCAGGCCGAGAGAGCGATGCGTCGCCGGATCGATCGCCTCAACCCCGCCGGTCAGCTCTGCGGCATGCGAGCCGTCGGAGAACTTGCCGGCCATTCCGACGTAGAGCAGCCCGGTCTCCCGGCTGTGGATCAGGGTCTGGAATGGGTTCCGTCCCGTAAGTTCGATCACGTCGATCACGTCGCGGAGGACCGGATCGATGACGATGACCCGGCCGTTCTCGAACCGATCGAACGACGCGTCGGCATCTTGCATTGAGATGTAGATCAATCCGTTCAGGAGGATCGCCTGATGGGGCCTCGGCAGGCGGTCGGGGTTGCGGGCGTAGGGCGTCAGGTCGATGCGGTCGAGGAGGGCGCCATCGCGCAGGTCGACGATCGCGACGTCGTTGTACGGTGGCTCGTAACGCGTGACGAACGCGACGGCGGGAGGGCCGGATCCCTCGCTACCCCCACCGGCCGAGCCGTCCTCGTCGGGGAGGACGACCAGATCGTGGGGATTGGCCCCATTCCCCATCGTGTACTGAAAGGAGGTGCGGAAGCCGGAGAGCGGATCGAGGCCCTGAAGGTTATCGAACCCCAGTCGGTTCACGACGAACGCACGACCGTCCTCCATCCGGACGATCGCATCGCTGCTGGTCACCTCGAGGTCATGCTCGATGGTGAATCGGGTGTCATAGCGCACGGAGACGAGGGAGACCTTGCCGATAGAGAGGAGATCGCTCCCGGCCACGAGGTAACGCCGGCGCTTCACGGCGGTGAAGAAGCCGCGATCCCCCGTGCCGAAAAGGCCGGCTTCCCCCTCGATCCGGGAGCGATCGGCCGAGATCTCACCGAGGAGATCGGGGATCAGATTGGCGGTGCCGACCCGGATCGGACCGAACAGGCCGGTCGTGAACAGGCGCTCGTCGAGAGTTCCCTCGATCTCCAGCCGACCGAACAGCTCGTAAGCCAGCTCGACCCCCCCGGCACGCAGGCTCAGGAGCCTTGCCTCAGCGAGGTACGGCGCCAGGTCGTCGCGCACCGTCGCGTCGTCGAACTCGAACTCCAGATCGAGCTCGACGCCCTGGAGAGACAGGCCGCCGACGATCAGAGTCGTATCGGGATAGAAAATCGTGACGTCGTAGATGGGATTGATCCGCGCCGTCGTGCCGGGGAGAAGGCGCACCGAGCTGTTCTGCCCGCCACAGCCGGCGAGCCAGAGGGCCACGAGGAGCGCGGCGCGGCGCGCGATCGGTATTCGCAGGTTCAGAAACGCCATGTCAGCCTCCCGTGCAGGCTCCGCCCCGGCAGGGGAAAGCGGGCCACGTCGACGTTTTCGTCGTCGGTGAGGTTCTTGATCTCCACCGTGGCCTGCAGCCCGTGCGGCAGATCGACGCGATAACCGAGGTCGTGGAGGTAGCGTTCCTCGAGCGCTTCGCTCTCTGTGTTCTGCCGGTCGACGAAGTTCTCTCCGATATAGGTGAAGCGATAGCTGAGACGCCCGCGTCCGAGCCGCAGCCCGGCGTCGGTGCTGATCTCCTCGCGGGGGCGTCCCGGCAGGAGGTTGCCGTCGTACGTGTCGCCGCTTTTGTTCACCGCCCGCTGCAGGGTGGCGTTGATCCCGCCGGTGAATCGTGAGCCGAGCGCGAGGGTCAGATTGAATTCTCCGCCCCGCACGCGCGCGCGGCTGATGTTCCGCGCCACCACGGTGTTCTGCGAGTTGGGGATGAACAGAATCAGATTGTCGGCGGCCGTCTCGAAGAGCGAGACCTCGAGCCGCGCGCGCCGGATGATCCGGCCGGGCCTGAGGCGTCGTGCCTCGATGCCGATGTCCAGGGTCCGGCCGCTCTCCGGGACGAGCGCGGGGTTGCCGAGCACCGAGCCGCGATCGCCGAACAGTTCGGTGAAATCGGGCAGGCGAAGGAAACGGCCGGCATTCGCTTTCAGGGTGAGCCCCTCCCGGATCCCGAATCGCAGCCCGATTCGCCCCGTCGTCTCCGAGTCTCGCTCCTCGAGCGACATGGGAATCACGCCCGTCCCGGCGCCGTCCTCGAACCCATTGTCCCAGCGCTCATAGCGCAGGGACGGGTTCAGGATGAGGCGGCCTCCGGCAAAATCGAACTGGTCCTCGAGCGTGACAGCCAGCGTCGTCCGCGTCGCCTTCCCCAGGTCCGGCTCGCGAAGGAGTTCATCCTCGAGGTCGGCCGTCTCCCGCCGACGGGATGCCCTGAACGAGAGCGCCTGATGCCTGCTCGCGATCACCACGGCGCCGAACTCCGCTCCGGACGATTCGATGCGGTTGTCGGTTTTCTGCGCGGGAGCGAGACCGATATCGCCCGCCTGATCATCGAATGCCTCGTCGAACCGCGTGTAGTCGAGCGCCCCGCTCAGGAGCAGCCGGCCGCCGAGCAGGCCGGGCCGCTCCACCTCGGCGCGGCCCAGCAGGCGCGTGGATTCGAGCCGCGCCGTCTCCGACTGGTTGGCGCTGAGGCCAGGAACCCCCTGCTCGCGTCGGAAGAGATCCCCGGTTATGGTGAGCCGGGTGCGTTCACCGATCATCGTCCCGGCGCGACCAGTGAAATGAATTCGTGTGAAGTCGTTGTTGACGCGGTGCGTCCTGCCATCGTCCGACCCTTCCTGAGGCGTGCCGTTGTCATCCAGAAAGGTGAAGTCGCCGTTGCTGACCCGGCCGTCGAGTCCCACGAAGTACTGCAGGCGGTTGCGCGCTCCCGACACCGACAGGACTGCCTCGGTCGTGTCGAACGATCCGAACGAAACGGAGAGGGATCGCAACGGATCCCCTTCAGGACGGCGGGTGTTGATGACGATGGCGCCTCCGATTGAGGCCGCCATGAGAGCGGCCGGCGCGCCGCCCCGATAGATCTCGATCGACTCGATCTGAGCGAGAGGCAGATCGGCCAGGTTGACGCCGCCGCCCAGCGCCCGGTTCAGCGGCACGCCGTCGAGGTAGACAACCACCTGCTCGGCGGTCGAGCCGCGGATCGAGACGGTCGAGAAACCGCTCCCGAGGTTCTGCACCTGCACGCCGACCGTCTCGCGAAGCAACTCAGGAAGGGAGGTGACGCGCCCCGCGAAATCGGCCGCACGGATCACCGTCGCGAAGGCGGTCGGGTCGAGGGACGCCACCTCGTCCGCATCGCTCCGGACCTCGATCCGCTCCACGGGGGCCTCGATCCTCTGTGCTTCGTCCTCGGGCGCCTCCGAGTCGGGCGCTTCCGCGGCGCGGGCCGCCGGCCCGAGGGCGCATGCAAGGAGAAGGGCCGGGAGCGAGACGCGGCGTGAATCAATCACGGGCAGTCTCCCGAGGCCGCGAAGCGCAGCTCCAGGGCCGAGGAGTGTCCGTATCCGATGCCGGCGTCATCGGGCACGACGCGCACCGTGTAGAAGAACGCACCTCCCTGCAGTGGTCGTGCATCATCCTCGAAGAACCGGTTGGTGAGATCGGTCGAGCCGGGCTCCACGCATGCGACGACACCGAGATCGACCATCCCGCCCACCGCGCGCAGCGCCTGGACGGCGCCGCGGATGAGGTCGTAGGTCCGTCCCGGCCCCGCCGTGCTCCAGCGCAGGGAGGTCGGGTCGGGGACGGCGATCTCCAGATCGACCCGCGGGAGGAAGAAGGGGTCGGTCGAGGCCGAGAGCGGATTCCGGCAGATGGCCACCTCTTCGCCGTCGGAGCGTCCGTCTCCGTCACTGTCGGGGTCGTCGGGGTTCGTCCCGTAAAGAGTGACCTCGTCGGCGTCGGCCAGCCCGTCATCGTCCCGATCCTCACGACCGGCGGCGACGACCGCCTCGGCATTCAGCGCGATGACCGTGTCGAGGTCCAGCCCCTCGGAGGCCCCGGGGATGCCAAGCGGGATATCGGGATCGGTGATGCGGATGAAGCGGGCGCGCGCGAGCCCGATGTCGGCGAGATCGAAGGCGTCCCCGCCGTGGCCGGTGATCCCCCCCGGAGCGTCGGGATCAAAGACGAGGGGATCGTTCGGAATCGTAAAATTACCGGTGAAGCTGGGCGTCAGCCCCATCAGGCCGTCGAGACGGGCGAGGAGCGCACGATCACTGCAGAGATCGACCACCTCCGCGAGGGACGTGGAGTCGAACGGGAAAGTATGAAAAGTGATCCCGTCCTCGCTGGCTGCGACGATTCCCGGCTCGGCCAGCACGCTGTACGGATCGTCGGCCGTGACCGGCGCCTGGGTGCAGAAGAAGGGGTTCTCGAAGACGATGAAATCGGGGCCCGGTCCGTCCACGATGGTGTTGTCGATGAATTCGAGAACGATCGTTCCGCCATGCCCCAGTGAGAGGACCGTCAGGGAGCCGGACACCGGGGTGGCATCGCCGGGTGGGCCGAGCACGATCCCCGGCTGCCACGAATTGAACGCCGGGGGAGCGCTGACGAATCCCGGAGCGTAGGATGCGACGCGGTCCGGGTAGCAGTCGCTCGCGAGGACGGGGCAGGCCGGTGCGGCGTATGCGAGGAGGGTGAAGCAGATCGCACACGGGAGACCGGTGTGCCGACCGCGTCGTTCTCGGTGCTTCATGACGGCCCTCCCTCGAGGAGTTCCCTCGTGGCGGGCCACACAAAAAACCCCGGCTTCGCTGGGGAGGCCGGGGCAATCCCGATGATCCCTTCCCGCGAAGGGCCGTCACGACGGGCTCATCGTGGGCAGGTTTCCTGGCTCGCGGCTCTCTACTGACCGGCCCTTCCCGGGGATGTTCGAATCCCCAGTGGGACTTCCCGGCGTTCGTTACCGCTCACAGTTGCGGGGCAGCGGGGGTTTTCCACCCCCTTCCCTTTTCAGCAGCCCGATCCGAATACGGGGCGGGCCGCCTCCCACGATATTGATTGTCAAGGAACTGAACCCCACCTGTATACCGCCGATCGGACGAGGCTGTCAAACGAGCATACCCTTGCCGCCGCCGGTTCCGATGCAGCCCACGGTGCCTCAGAGCGGGGAGAGCTCAGACCATCCCGGGATCCGGTCCGAGCCTCAAGTGGGGCGGATCGGGAGGTTCCGAATCCCGGGGCGAGCCGTCGAGCATCGATACGGCGACCGCCTTGAAGCGCTCGACCGACTCGAGC
>JAPUIN010000063.1 GCA_027297005.1 Acidobacteriota bacterium | reverse complement strand
TGGACGAGCCGGGGGCCCTCATCCTGCCCGCCGTCACATTGTCAGCATCGATCGGGGCTATCTTGACGCGGCTGCTCCGCGCCTCGCTCCTCGAGGAAAGCGCCGCCCTTTACGTGCGCGCGGCGCAGGCGCGCGGTCTCTCCCCCACCCTCGCCGCGGTGCGCCACGCCCTGCGAAACGCCCTGCCGGTCGTCGTCACCGTGGCCAGTCTGCAGATGGGATCTCTGCTGACCGGCGCCATCCTGACCGAGACCATTTTCTCTTGGCCGGGCCTCGGGCGACTTCTCGTGCAGGCGATCGCCTATCGCGACTATCCACTCGTCCAGGGGACCGTGCTCCTGTTCGCCGCAATCTATGTCATCGTCAACCTATTCGCCGATCTCACGCACGCGCTGCTCGATCCGAGGTCGGCATCGTGAGGCCCACCCGCGCCACCCGCTCGTTCATCCTGGGCGTGGCGATCCTTGCCTTTCTGGCGTTCGTCGCCGCGGCTGCCCCCTGGCTCGCTCCGGCTCCTCCCGACCGGCAGGATCTCACGCGGCGCCTGGAGGGCCCTTCGGCCAGGCACCCTCTCGGGTGGGACGAACTGGGAAGGGATCAGCTTGCACGGCTGATCTGGGGAACGCGGGTGTCTCTCACCGCCGGGCTCCTTGTCGTTCTCCTGTCCGGAACTTTCGGCATCCTGGTCGGGCTCATCTCCGGCTACGTCGGTGGCCGGACCGATGCGCTAGTGATGGCGATCGTCGATCTCTTCCTCGGCTTTCCCGGCGTGCTCCTCGCGATCGCCCTGGTTGCGGTCCTTGGACCCCGGCTGCAGAACCTGATCCTCGCGCTGTGCCTTATCGGGTGGGTGGGATATGCGCGCCTCGCGCGCGGGCAGACCCTGCGCCTGAAGAGACTGCAGTTCGCGGAGGCCGCGCGCTCGATCGGAGGAGGGAGGACGCGGCTTCTCATCCGCCACCTCCTCCCCAACTTCCTCGGGCCCTGCCTGGTGCAGGCCGCCCTCGGTCTGGGCGGCGCCATCATGGCCGAGTCGGGGCTGTCGTTTCTGGGATTGGGGGTTCCTCCCCCGACGGCCAGCTGGGGCAGCATGCTGCGCGCCGGCAGTGAGAATCTGCTCGACAGCCCACATATGACGATCGTCCCGGGAGCGGCGATCTTTCTCGCTGTCCTGGGCGCCAATCTTCTGGGTGAGGGATTGAGGAGCAGGTTCGACCCGCGGGGCTCGCTCGAGCGCCCGCTCCATTAACCTAGAGGGGGGAGTCGTGGCGCGCCGCGACGCCCTCCAGCACCCGCTGCTGGATGCGGAGCCAGTCTTCCTTGGGGATCTTCAGAAAAATCTTCACGACCTCGGGATCAAACTGCGTGCCGCTGTACTTCTCGATCTCGGCGCGCGCCGTTTCGTAGGGCAGCGCTTTACGGTAGACGCGATCGGAAGTCATGGCGTCGAGGGTGTCGGCGACACAGAAGATCCGTGCTCCGAGCGGGATCTCCTCCCCCTTAAGGTTGCGCGGATAGCCGGTTCCGTCGAAGCGCTCCTGGTGGCTCAGCACGATCTGACGGGAGCTCTCCAGGAAATTGATACCGTGGAGGATCCGGTAACCAATCTCCGGATGCTTGCGCATTTCGACCCATTCCTCAGGAGTCAGCTTCCCCGGCTTGCGGAGGATGGCGTCCGGCACGCCGATCTTGCCGAAGTCGTGCAGCAGTGCCCCGCGGTAAATATCAGTCATCATGGAGCCCTTGATCCCCATCTGCTCGGCCATGTGCGCCGTATAGGCGGCAACGCGCAGTGAATGCCCCATGGTCTCGCTGTCGCGTGTGTCGAGCGCCGTGGCCAGCGCCTCCAGGGTCATCTGGTACGCATTCGCGATCCGCTGATAGAGCTCCTCGACCTCGTCATTCTTTCGCTGCAACTCGGCGGTCCGCTCCTGGACCCTGGTCTCGAGATGCCGCTGATACTCGCGATTCTCCAGAATGAGACGGCGTTTCTCCAGTGCTCGCGCGACGGTGATTCGCACTTCCGCCAGGTTGAAAGGCTTGGTCAGGTAATCGTTCGCGCCGAGCCGGATTGAATTGATCGCCGTGTCGACGTCCACGACGCCGGTCAGCATGATCACTTCAGTATCGGGATGGATCTTCTTGATCTCCTGCAGGAGGGCGACGCCATCCATCTCAGGCATGTCGATGTCGCTGACCACCAGATTGAATCCGTTACCCTGCATTTTGTCCAGCGCCTCGATGCCATCACAGGCGATCTCGCAGTCGTAGCCGCTCGCGCTGAGACCCTCCGACAGGACGTCTCGGATGGCCTGCTCGTCGTCGACCACTAAGATTCGGCTCGGCTTCTCCATGCAGGTCGCTCCGGCGGCAGGTCGGGTTCGAGCGAATCGGCGTCGCACGCCCACCTGAATCACGCTAACATAAATCAATCTAAGTAAAAAAAAAGGCGTGTCAATCGCGGCGGGGCGTCAAAAAATGCCTGCGGCTCAAGGGGAATTTCAGTTTTGAGATCGGAGCACGGGTTCCATGTCGAGCCAGTTCGGTCCCGCCTTCAGATCGACGACGAGAGGGACATCGAGGAGATGCACGGTCACCATCACCTCGCGCACGAGGGCCGCAATCCCCTCCAGATCCCTCTCGGGAACCTCGAGAACGAGTTCGTCGTGTACCTGCAGGATCATCCGGGCCTCTGAGCCGCTCGCGACCAGCCGCCTCTGCAGGACGACCATCGCCTCCTTGATGATGTCCGCGGCCGACCCCTGGATCGTCGTGTTCACCGCGGCGCGGATCGCCTGCTGGCGAGCAACACGATTGGCCCCCTTGATCTCCGGGAAGTAGCGGATCCGGCGTAGGAGCGTGCGGACGCGGCCTGCGCTCTCCGCGAGCGCCACGGTCGCATCGATGTACGCCTTCACCTTCGGGAAACGGCCGAAGTATTCCGCGATGAACCGGGTCGCCTCCTTGAACGATATCCCCTGTTCCCGGGCCAGCCGTCGCGGCCCCATACCGTAGAGGATGCCGAAATTGACCGCCTTGGCCCGGCGCCGCATCTCGTCGCTGACCAGATCGGGATGCACGCCGAAAACCTCAGCCGCGGTCCGGCGATGAATGTCCTCACCGTCGTGAAAGGCGCGCAGCAACGCCGGATCCCCGCACAGATGAGCCAGCACGCGGAGCTCGATCTGGGAGTAGTCGGCTGACAGCAACACGCACCCGGAAGTCGGGACGAACGCTCGCCGGATCTGACGTCCTCGTTCGGTTCGAATCGGAATGTTCTGAAGATTGGGATCGCTGCTGCTCAGCCGCCCCGTCGCGGCAACGGTCTGGTTGAACGATGTGTGCACACGTCCGGTATCAGGGTGGACGAGCCCGGGCAGCGTGTCGACATAAGTCGACTTCAGCTTCTGCAGGCTCCGATATTCCAGGATCTTGCGAGGGAGTTCGTGGGAGAGCGACAGCTCCTCGAGAACCTCGACACCTGTCGAGAGCGAGCGCGTCTTCTGGGTCTTCTTGCCGGGCCGCAGCCCCAGCTTACCAAAAAGGACTTCCCCGAGCTGCTTGGGGGAGTTGATGTTGAACGCCCCCCCCGCCAGGGAGTGGATCTCCGCCGTCAGGCTGGTGAGTTCCTCCTCCCAGCGACTGGACAGTCCACCCAGAAAGTCAGGGTCGATGCCGACTCCGTTCAACTCCATCTCGGCGAGCACGGTGGCGAGCGGCATTTCGAGATCGACGAGCAGGGAGGTCAGATCGTCTGCCTCGAGGCGATCCTCGAGGCGATCCACGATCGTCGTCACGGCGGCCGCACGCGCGCAGGCGACCGCGGCGACCTGTTCGATCGCGATCTCGTTGAGAGGTACGGCCCGCGCCCCTTTCCCCTGGAGTGACGCGAACGTGGGGACGCTCAGTCCGGCCATGTCCTGTGCCACCGTCTCCAGCCCGTGGTTCCGCCGCGACGGGTTGAGGAGATAGCTTGCGATCATGGTGTCGAATGCGAACTGATCAACCCGTATCCCTCTCCGCTTCAGAAGGATCGTGTCTCTCTTGACATCGTGCCCCAGGCGTCGAACTTCACCGGTCAGCAATGGCCCGAGTCGATCGAGCACTTCCCTCTCCGCGATCTGCGCCGGGGCGTCCAGCACGCGGTGCGCGATCGGGATGTAGCAGGTATCGGATCCGTTCGGGCCCGAAAGGGCCACGCCGATGATGCCGGCGCGTGCCGGTTCGGGGTGATCGCGCAGGAGTTGAATGGCGCACAGGCCCCGGCTCGAGAGGCGCTCGATCGCTCCCTGAAGCTCGGCAGCGCTCAGGATGATCGAGTGGCTTCCCTCCGGCAGCACGACCTGGGACGTGAACTCCTCAGCCAGCGAATGGAATTCGAGATCCAGGAACAGCGCGTGCGCCGCGGGATCGTCGGGGCGCTCCACCAGGAGCGCCGAAGGCTCGAGCGCTATCGGGACGTCGAGACGAATCGTTGCGAGTTCACGACTTAACCGTGCGGAGTCGGCGTGGTTCTGGAGCCCCTCACGATAGCTCTTCCGTTGAACCGTGTCTGCCCGGCTCAGCAGGGTTTCGAGATCGCCGTACCGGCGGATCAGATCGCGCGCACCCTTGTCCCCGATGCCCGGGACGCCCGGGATGTTGTCCGAGGAGTCCCCGGCCAGCGCCAGGACGTCCCGGACCTGTGCCGGACGGACGCCGAAGATGGTCTCCACTCCCTCTTCGTCCAGCAGCAAATCCTTGACGGGGTTATAGACGAGCACTCCGCCTCCAACCAGCTGCAGAAGGTCCTTGTCGGATGCGACGATGACGACCGGCCTTCCCTCGCGCCTGCCTCGATCGGCGAGGGTGCCGATCAGGTCGTCGGCCTCGTAGCCGGCCATCTCCATGATCGGCACGCCGAGAACCCGGCAGACCTGCTTGACATAAGGGATCTGGATCACCAGATCGTCGGGCGTCTCAGGTCGATTGGCCTTGTAGTCGGCGTAGACTTCGTGTCGGAAGGTCGGCTCCGCCACATCGAACGCAACGGCAAGCAGACGCGGGTTCTGATCGCGCAGCAGCTTGCGCAGCATGGTCGTGAAGCCGTAGACGGCGTTGGTCGGGAATCCCCTGCTGGTGCTGAGGTCGCGGATGGCGAAGAATGCACGAAAGATATTGCTCGTCCCGTCGACGAGGAACAGGGTCTTCTCCGGGTCGATGCGGGGGGGCATTCCCGGAACTCCTCCTTCAGTCCAGGTCAACTGCGCGTTCGGCGGCACGGCGCGCGTCGCCAACGCGCCCCGGCCTGATCAACCGCAGCAGTGGGGCCCACAGCAACCGTGCGAGCAGCCGTTCGTGCTTATCCCGATGGACCACACCGCGCCTCAACCGCCGGCGCACCGCGTTCATGCACTGCCACCACTGTGCAAGTTCCGGTTCCGGGTTCATCGATGACGCTCACGAAGATCCGGCGCCGTCGCACGCCGTCGAAGATGGATTTTCATCGCCTCCTCCGCGCTCCTTAGGCTCTGCTTCGCAAGCCCATGTGCGCGGCCCGACGCCATACCCGGACAGGTTCCTAGCGCGGTCGGAGCCAAGGATAGAACGGAAACCTCCCGCACAACCTGCGCACCCGATCCCGGATGTCGGACTCTTTCCTGTCGTCCGGCTCCCCCGCAAGCGTTTCGAGGATCCATGCCGCGATCTGCCGCATCTCCTCCGGTCCCATCCCCCGTGTCGTGACGGCCGGTGTACCGATTCGGACTCCACTGCAAATCGTCGGCTTCTCGGGATCGAACGGGATGGTGTTCTTGTTCAGTGCGATTCCGACCCGCTCCAGCCTTTGCTCGACCACCTTGCCGGTCAGCTTTCGCGGCCTGAGATCAACGAGAAAGAGATGCGTGTCGGTCCCTCCGGAGACGATGCGCAGTCCACCCTCGGCGAGACCGGCGGCGAGGACTGACGCATTCTCGATGGTTCGCTGCTGATCGGCACGGAAGGAGTCGCTCATCGCCTCCTTGAAGGCGATGGCCTTGGCCGCGATCATGTGCACCAGCGGACCCCCCTGGGTGCCGGGGAACACGGCGCTGTCGACCGCTTTCCCGAAGCGATTCTTGCAGAGGATGATGGCACCCCTCGGCCCCCGCAACGTCTTGTGCGTGGTCGTCGTGACGAAGTCGGCATACGGCACAGGGTTCGGATGCAGCCCGGCAGCGATGAGCCCGGCGACATGAGCGATATCGGCGAGCACCAGTGCCTCCGCCCCGTCAGCGATTCGCCTGACCCGCTCGTAATCAATGATCCGCGCGTAGGCGCTGGCGCCGACCACGATCATCTTCGGACGGTGCTCGCGCGCAAGTACTTCGAGGGCATCGTAATCGATCCGTTCGGTCTCCCGATCAACGCGGTACGGCACGACGCGGAAATACCTTCCCGAGAAGTTGATCGGATGGCCATGTGTGAGGTGCCCGCCGTGGGAGAGATCCATACCCAGGATGGTGTCGCCAGGCTTGAGTGAAGCCAGGTAGACGGCCATGTTGGCCTGCGAGCCCGAGTGCGGCTGGACGTTGGCATGCTCCGCCCCGAACAATGCAAGTGCCCGTTCGATCGCCAATCGCTCGACCGTATCGCTGTGCTCACACCCGCTGTAGTAACGCCGGCCCGGATACCCCTCAGCATACTTGTTGGTGAACACTGAGCCCATTGCTTCGAGAACCGCTCGCGAGGCGAAGTTCTCGGACGCAATGAGGACGAGCGTCTCCTCCTGGCGCTCGACCTCGGCTTCGATGGCGGCCGCAACTTCGGGATCGACCTCTCTCACTGCCTGCAGCACATCTTTCTCCTGCATGGGCCTCTCCTGGTCCGGTGATCCCCGGCGACCACTCAAGATGGTCACCTGATCCCCACCAGATGCCGCACCGCTGCGGTGCCGTGCGGGGTTCACCCTGCGCCCACGACGTGGCTTGATCTGCGGACGACCGTCTCGGGGGGGAGGGTTGGCACCATCGCCGCGAAATCCGAGACCGCGATGATAGGCCACCCTCTCCGACCGGATCAACTCGCGTCCCGCATGGTGACGTCGTGCTCCTGGAGGCGCGAATGCGGCATGCTATCATGCGCTACGCCAGACGGCTCTCAGGGGACCAACATGGAATCACATGCAGATCTTCATTTTGTCGAGCGGGGAGAGGGGCACCAACCCACCATACTCTTTCTTCACGGAATCATCGGGTCCAGCCGTTACTGGGATCGCAAGGTCCGCTCCCTCGCTGCGGACTACCATCTGCTTCTTCCCGATCTCCTAGGGTTCGGATTGTCGCCCAAGCCACATCTCGAGTATACGATCGATCTGTTCCGTGACAGCGTCCGGGGCTTTATTGAACGCCGCGGGATCGCAGATCGTCCGCTCATCATCGTGGCGCACTCACTCGGCAGCCTGATCGCCCTCGAGTATGCGGCCCGGCACGGTGACCACCTGCAGCGCATGGTCCTCTTCAGTCTCCCGCGTTACACCGACCCCGCGACCGCGCACGAGATCTTCTGGCACGGGTCGCCTTACTACCGTCGTCTTCTTAATGAGCACTCGCTGAAGGAGACGCTCAGGCAGCTGAAGCGATCCGGCCTGGAACTGACCCTGCGCTATATGTTCCGTTTTCCGTTGTCGGTCCTGATCGACAGCCACAAGTTCACCTTCAAGTCACTGACCTCCACACTTGAACACTGTCTTCTTTCCTACCAGGTGGATCGAATACTTCCTTCCGTGCCGTCGATCCCCATTCTGCTGATTCACGGCGAGCAGGACTCCGTCGCCCCCCTCGCCCAGATCAGACACCTCCCCGATAGGTACCCGCAGATGCGATTGCGGACGATCGCGAGGACCGGGCACCATCTCTTTCTGACCCACACCCGGCACAGTCTCAATCTCAT
>JAPUIN010000062.1 GCA_027297005.1 Acidobacteriota bacterium | reverse complement strand
GCAGGCGGATCGGCTCGCGGTCCGACTGCGCGTACAGGTCGTGCAGGAGGATCGCCTTGCCGGTCCTCTCGCGCAGGTCGGCCAGGAATTCGGCCTGCGCCGCATCATAAAGGGCGTAACCGCCGAACAGGAGGATCTGATCGCATCCCGGCCAGGCGGCGACAGGCTCGAGCACCCGCTCATAGACCCGGATGTCGTACTCGGACCGTCCGCCGAATTCGACCGGGTTCCTGACGATGCCGGCGAATGTGGGAAGGTGCGGGCGCATCGTCCGGATCAGCTCCTCAGGGAACGGCTCGATCGTGAGGCCCGCCTCGGTGGCGGCATCGGTGATCAGGGTCGCGTGCCCTCCCCCTTCACCCACGAGGGCGACCCGGCTCCCGCGCGGCAGGGGGGACTCCAGAAAAGCCTGCGCGATCGGAAGCGCCTCGTCGGCCCGATCGATCAGGACCGCACCGCACTGCTCCAGGACCTGCCTCGAAACCTCCGACTCGCCAGTCAGCGCCCCGGTGTGGGAGTGGGCCGTTCCCCGCCCCTCAACGGTCCTCCCGCCGCGTAGCACGAGAACCGGTTTTTCGGCCGCGGTTCGCGTGACCGCTTCGAGAAACGCGCGCCCCCGCCCGGGCGCCACCCCCTCGGTGTAAATGAGGATCACGCGCGTCGCCTCATCGACCCGCAGGTAATCGAGGTAATCGTCGAGGGCCAGATCGGCCTGGTTGCCGGCGCTGATGAAACGGGAGAAGCCGACCGAGCGGCTTAACGACGCCTCGTGCGCCAGCGCAAAGCCGAGGTTGCCGCTGGCCGACAGGAACCCCAGGCTCCCTTCGGGGAACGGGGTGATGACGCTCAGATTGAGCCGTGCCGGAGCGCTGAAGATGTTCATGCAGTTCGGGCCGACGATGCGGACCCCGTGTGCCGCGGCCGTCTTCACCATCGCGCGCTCGAGGCGCAGGCCCTCGTCACCCATCTCGGAGAAACCGGCCGCGTAGACGATCGCGAACTTCACCCCCCGGCGGCCGACCTCCTCGAGCGGCGGCGTGATCCTGTCCGCCGGTCGCACGATCAGCGCGATGTCAATCTCGCCGTCCGCCTCGTCCAGCGACTTCAGGAAACGGTGCCCGAGCAGGCTCCCGCCGTTCGGGTTGATCGGATAGATCCGCCCGCCGTACTTCTCTTTGATGAGGGTTTCAAGGATGAGGTAGCCGTACTTGCCGGGGGTCTCGGACGCCCCGATGACGGCGACGCCACGCGGATCGAATAGACGCGCGAGGGGATGGGCCGCCGCCACGTGATCAACTCACCAGGCTGTCGAGATTGCGCTTGATCACGCCGTTGACGATGATCGTCCGCATGATCTCCGACGTCCCTTCCCAGATCCGATCGACGCGCAGGTGACGGAAGTGGCGCTCGGCCGCGAAATCGCGGCAGTAGCCGCGGCCGCCGAAGATCTGGACGACGCGGTCGGCCACACGGTTGGCCATCTCGGAGGCGTACAGCTTCACCATTGACGCCTTGGCGTGCCGAACCTTGATGTCGGTCTGGCCCACGTCCTCTTCCCAGGCCGTCTTGTAGGTCATCATGCGCGCCGCGAACAGTTCGGTGGCGCAGTCGGCCAGCATGAAGCCGATCCCTTGATGCTCGTACAGCTTCCGGCCGAACGCTTCCCGCTCGGACGCCCACACCTTCGCTTCCTCGAGCAGCCGCTGCGCGGCCCCCAGGCAGCGGGCGGCGATGTGCAGCCTCTCCTCGCGGAACCAGGCCTTGGTGACGTCGTTCGCCTGCCCGACCTCCCCCAGGATCTGGCTCGACGGAACGGTGCAGTTCTCGAAGACGATCTCCGGGTGGAAATCCTCGGTGTGGGTCATGAACTTCGGCGTCCTTTTAGTCCGCATCCCGGGCGTGCCTTGATCGACGAGAAAGAGGGTCTGCTCGCCGGGGCCGGTGACGGTGTGCACGATGACCGCGGGGCAGCGGTTGGCCGCCGTGACGAACCACTTCTCGCCATTGATCACCCACCGGTCGCCTTGACGAATCGCTGTGGTCTTGAGGTTCGTGGTGTCGGAGCCGCCGCCCGGCTCGGTGATGGCGTAGGCCGCGCCCGAGTTGAGCTCACCCCGCAGGGCCGGGTCGAGATATTTCGGCCTCTGCTCGGCGTTGCAGCGCAGCAGGGCATTGTAGGGGCCTCCCACATAGCCCCACAGGTCGTTGGTCGCCCGCCCGGCCTGCTCCTGCACGATCATCTGCTCCATCACCGTCGAGCCGAGGCCGCCCATATCCTTCGGGACGTTCATCGGCCAAAGCCCGTCGGCGATTGCGCGCTTCGCGATCCGCCGGCTCGTCTCCGGCGGCAGGGCTTCGTTCTCCTCCACCTCCATCTCGTGGGGGATCAGTTCCTCCTCGGTGAAGGCGCGGGCGCGCGTCTGCAGATCTTTCAGTTCGGGGGTCAGCTCGAAGTTCATGGCAGGCTCTCCTTGCGAACCGCCAGCCGTAAATCGCGCCAGGGATGCCGGAAGACGCCCTCGATGCGGGGATCGTCTTCGGGGAACTCGGCGCGCTCGGCGATAATCTTGCGGAGCTCCTTCCGGACCTCTTTGGGGAGCGGGGGAGTCACCTCGTGCTTGTCGAGAAGCTCCTTCATCCGATCGCGCGCCAGCTGCACTTCGTCCTTGCCACGGTGCTTCCAGTCGCCGAAGGTGCCGCGGAAGCTGATCCGGGGCCAGTACGCCTTGTCCGACTTGATGTACTTCATCGTGGCCGGCGCGGCGAGGGTGAACCGGCGCGGTGCGGTCTTGATGCACTTCTCGACCAGGTCCGGCTTCATCCACGCTATGCCGGTCTCACGGTCCACCTTCTGGACGTTCGCCTCGAGGATCTCGAGAGAGACAACGTGGATCTGTTGGACCTCCCTCTCAGACAGCATGGTGAACCGCGGCGGGGAGTATATCGAGTCCTCCTCAATGAATAACCTGATTCGTTTTAGAGATCTGACCACGAGGCGGTCCTGGGGGTCAATCGTTTTCTGGCATTTTTTCCAGCAAATGTATGCTGTATCGACATTCCACCCGCCATCGCGATGCTGTTACGGCGTGACGGGCCGCAACCCGAAACGCTGGTGCGCCGAGTGGTCCGCCCATCTCCCCACGACGCGCGACAATTATTGATTTGCGGGAGCACGCCCACGTAAGATGGCAGATGCGCCGCAGAAACGGATTGACCGGGGAACGGTGGCCCGTCCCGTGGTGGGATGGTCAGCACCAGTGGTGTGCGGGTTGCCCGAGTTGTTGTCGCCGCGCGGAGCGGTGAAGAGATTGCGCGGCTGGCCGGCCTCCGGCCGGACGATGTCCGTTCGGCCTGCGGGAGGGCGGCGCGATGGTGCGCTGAACACGGGCTGCATCTGATGGATTGTCCCGACGAACGGGACCTGCACGACCTGATGGCGGTCGGGTGAGGGGGCCAGGCTGGCTGATCCGCCATGACCCGGCAGGCTGCCGGGACCGCAACGAAGGAGAGTGAGTTGGCCACGCGACGCCACATCATCATCATTGGAGCGGGACACAACGGACTGGTCACCGCCAACGTTCTCGCCGATGCGGGCCATCGCGTCACCATGCTCGAGGCGCGGCACATCGTCGGTGGAGCGTGCGTCTCAGAGGAGTTGTTCCCCGGATACAAGGTCTCATCGACCTCCTATGTCACCACCCTGTTCCTGCCCGAGATCGTCCGGCGCTTCGATCTGCCGCGCCACGGCTACCGCGTCATCCGACAGGAGCCGGCCTTCTTCGTGCCGCTTCCCGACGGGCGATCGCTGACGCTCTACGGCGACGATCGCGACCTCAAGGAGATCGCAAAATTCTCGAAGAAGGATGCTGCCACGTACCCGAAATTCCACGCCATGCTCGAGCGGATCGGAACCTTCCTGCGCCCCCTGATCCTGAAGCCCCCTCCAAAAATTGACGCCGGCTCCCCCCGCGACCTCTGGGGCATCCTTCAGGTCGCCCGCGCCGCACGCAAGCTGTCTCCGTCCGACCTGCGCTCGCTCGTCGCGCTCGCGACGCGCGGCATCGCGGAGTATCTCGAGGACTGGTTCGAGTCGGAGGAACTGATCGCCTTTCTCTCGTCGCAGGGGATCATCGGCGCCTACGGAGGGGCGTACAAGCCGGGGACGGCGTTTCTCCTGTTGCACGATGTGCTGGGGGGCGTCGACGGCACGTCCGGCATCTGGGGCGTCGTGGTCGGCGGGATGGG
>JAPUIN010000061.1 GCA_027297005.1 Acidobacteriota bacterium | reverse complement strand
GTGAACGACCAGCCCCATATCGGCCACACCTACACGACGGTGGTGGCGGATGTCCTCGCACGCTTTCACCGGATGAATGGCCGGGAGGTCCACTTCCTGACCGGCACCGATGAGCACGGCCAGAAGATCGAGCGCGCCGCCGCCGCCAAAGGAATGAAGCCGATCGAGCTCGCCGATGACGTCGTTTTGCGCTTCCGCGAATTATGGAAACGGTTCGGCATCAGCTACGACGATTTCATCCGCACGACCGAAAAGCGCCATCGAGCGGGGGTGGAGCGCCTGTTCAGGAAAATCGTCGCCAAGGGGGACATCTACAAGGACGCCTATTCGGGCTGGTACTGCACCTCGTGCGAATCGTTCTACCCGGAGAACCAGGTGGTCGACGGCCGCTGTCCCGAACAGGGGCACAGGGTCGAGTGGACCGAGGAGGAGTCCTATTTTTTCAAACTGTCGAAGTACCAGGAGCCGCTCCTCAACCTGTACCGTGAGCATCCCGAGTTCGTCTTCCCGGAGACCCGCCGCAACGAGGTGATCGCTTTCTGCGAATCCGGTCTCAGGGATCTCTCAATCAGCCGGAGCAGCTTCACCTGGGGCATCCCGCTGCCCACCGATCCGAAGCACGTTCTGTATGTCTGGTTCGATGCGCTCAGCAACTACATCACCGCCCTCGGGTACGGCACCGACCGCCGCCTGTATGGCCGGTTCTGGCCTGCCGACATCCACCTGGTCGGCAAGGACATCCTGCGCTTTCACGCTGTCTACTGGCCCGCGTTCCTTTTGTCGGGTGACGAACCGCTGCCCCGGCGCATCGTGGCGCATGGCTGGTGGCTGCGGGATTCCGCGAAGATCTCGAAGTCGAAGGGGGGCGTCGTCGATCCGCTGCCGCTTATCGACGCGTTCGGCATCGATCCGGTCCGCTATTTCCTGATGCGCGAGATGGTGTTCGGCCAGGACGCCAGCTACTCCGATGAGGCGCTGATCGATCGCCTGAACACCGATCTCGCCAACGACCTGGGGAACCTGATCAGCCGGGCTCTGAAAATGGTCGAGGATTTCTGTGGCGGAGTCGTCCCGACACCGGTGCCGCGATTTCGCGAGAACGAAGCCCTCAAGGCGGCGGCCAAGGAGGCCTGGTCGACCTGCATCAAGAACTTCGAGGACCTCGATTTCAGCTCCGGGCTGGCGGCAGTATGGGTGCTCGTCGGCAAGCTGAACCGCTTCATCGTCCAGAACGAGCCCTGGAAGCTGTCCCAGGATCCCGGCCGGCGATGGGCGCTCGATTCCGTCCTCTACAGTGTTCTCGAGGGGCTGCGGATCGTGGCCGTGCTGACTGCCCCCGTGATGCCGACCGCAACTGCCGAGCTATGGAGACGTCTCGGGGTGACCGGCGACATCAGCGCCGCGAGCCTGCGGCATTTCGCCTGGGGAGAATTGAAGCCGGGCCGGCCGGTCACGCGCGGCGAGGCCCTTTTTCCGCGGATCGACAAGACCGCCTATCTCGGGGACGCGCGCGTTCCCAAGGAGTCCCGCATGGAGACACCCAAGGAGCCCACGCCAGCCCCCGTTGCCGGGGCGACCCCGGACGAGATCACCATCGACCAGTTTGCCCGGGTCGAACTCCGCACCGCCCGCATCGTCAAGGCGGAGCCGGTGCCGAACGCCGATCGGCTGTTGCAGATCACGGTCGACATCGGGGATTCCACCCGGACCATCGTGGCCGGGATCGCAAAGCGCTACAGCCCCGACTCCCTCGTCGGAAAAACGATTGTTGTCGTGGCGAACCTGAAGCCCGCGAAGCTTCGCGGTGTCGTGTCCCAGGGGATGCTTCTGGCCGCGTCCGATCCCGAGGGCAACCCTTACATCCTGACCACCGATGAGGCGGTCGAGCCCGGCTGGATAGTCCGGTAGTCGGCGCGTCCCGGTTCATGCCCGTCCTGAGCGATAGCCACGCCCATCTCACCATGGATCGGTTCGACACCGATCGCGATGCGGTGATCGCGCGCGCCCGTGAGGCCGGCCTGGTGCACGTGATCACCGTCTCTTCGTCGATCGGGGATGCCGGCCGCTGCGCCGATCTCGCTTTGCAGCACGACTTCATCCACTTCACGGCCGGCGTGCATCCCCACGAGGCGAAGGATTGGACCGACGAGTCCGCGCGTGACATCCGCGAGGCGGCCCGGCGGCCCAAGGCCGTGGCGATCGGCGAGATCGGCCTCGATTACCACTACGATCATTCGCCCAGGCCCGCGCAGCGCGATGCCTTCCGCGCGCAGATTGGCCTGGCGCGTGATCTCGGCCTGCCAATCGTGATCCACACGCGGGAGGCATGGGACGACACGTTTCTCATTCTCGAAGAAGAGCGCGCGGCGCTAATCGGAGGGATCTTTCACTGCTTCTCCGGGGGTCCCGAGGAGGCGAGGAGAGGGCTCGATCTCGGGTTCTATCTTTCGTTCGCGGGTCCGATCACCTTCAAGAATCCCGGCCGGCTGCCGGAGGCGGCCGCGCTGGCGCCTCTCGATCGGATCCTGATCGAGACCGACTCCCCCTACCTGACGCCTCATCCGCACCGGGGCCAGCGCAACGAGCCGGCCAGAGTGGTTCACGTCGCCGAGAAGATCGCGGAGATCCGGAAGGTGCCGGTCGAGACGGTGGGCGAGACGGTCACGCGCAATCTGGAAGCGGCGTTTCGTATCTCGACGGCCGGCTAGGAGTCGCCGCCGTCGGGGCGCACGCGATTGATCAGTTCCTTGATCTGCCCCTCGAGACGATCCCGGACCTCACGAAACGAGTCCCGCACGGCATCCGGGCCTCCCCCAACGAACGAGGGGTCCGGGGTCGACCAGTGCTCATGCTTCCTCGAAAGGAGCGGCGCCGGGCACTCCTTCACAGCGCTGTCGCACAGGGTGACGATCAGATCGAACGGCTCGATCACTTCATCCAGCCCCTTCGAATACTGGCCGGCAGCATCGATCTCACGCTCCTTCAAGACCTCCACGGCGTAGCTGTTCACACCGATCGGAAACGTCCCGGCGCTCTGCGCCTCGACCTGTCCGGCACCGAGATGGTTCGCCAGACCTTCGGCCAGCTGGCTACGGGCCGAGTTCCCGGTGCAGACGAAGAGGATGCGGTACGGCTCCGCGCTCATATTGCGGCTGCGCTGGCCTGTATCCCTCGGTGACTTCGACACTTACGAACCCTCCCCATCCCTGGTGGCCACTATAGGGGCAACAGCGACACCGCCGGCCAGCACATCGAGAGCGTTCACCGCCGCCCGGTTCTTCTCATCCTCATGCAGGTCGTCAGCCTGTTCTCGGACTGGGGCTGGAACACGCGCTGCCCCCGGTCGATGGAGTGCGGGAGCGAACTAAGGACCACCTGTGCTGTGTCGTTCATCGGCACCATCACGCTCTCGCCGTTTTTCGTGTCGCGCTAGATCAACATACCATGCTTGAAGTCTACATCTTTTTGCTGAACCACAGGGTTAGCCTCTGCCATCGCGGGAATGACGTCGTACGGGGGAGCGATCAGATGATCGAGCTCGCCCCTCAATCTCTGGGCGTAGCACAGCGCGCGGAACGCTTCAATGATCGGCACAGGTCGGGGGTCAGATCGGTTCGATGCCGAGAGTCGTCTCGAGCCGCTCGATGAGGTCGGATTCGATAATCCCTGAGGAGCGTACATCGACGAGGACGCGCACCATTTTCTTCCTGTCCATGCCGTCGACGAGAATGCGCGCCCTGACTTTCAGTTCCGCCCCGGCGTCGCTCTTTGCAACCCTCACCTCGAGCGATACCTTGCCGAAGCGGGGTTTCAGCATGGTGACGATAGGCTGGTTCGGTCCGAAATTCGGAAACTCCTCGCCCACCTCCCCATCGAAGTCCTTGGCCTCAAAGTCGACGAACGATGTCTTGACGATGCGCGCCTGCTTGTCGACATCCTCGGGCGGATATCCACGCTCCTCGAGCTTCCTGAGAAGCGCCTTCCACAGCTTCTTGGGTCGAATTCTGTAGTCCCGCGTCTGGAACCCGGCGATTGACTGGGGGCGGAGCCCTTCTTCGGCGGGAGCGCCCTCGGAACTGTCCTGGGGACGCGCGAACTCGGGAACGGCCGCGACATGTGCCGCGACCACGACCGTCAGCGCCAGTGCCTTGACGATCCATCCCCGTTCGGGCTTCTTCCGCATGGTCATTCCTCGTTGACAAGAGGAGAAAAGTATGCCGCAAGCTGACAGGTGCGGCCGCAAGTTAGCTGACCTATCTTCCCAGATTTTCCACTTCCGGTACTTCGAGCAACGCGGAGGACTTGTCCCTTCTCGAACGCTGTCGGCACTTGCGCTCACTCTCTCTGGATCGACCGACTGCTTCTTCCCTGCGCATCGGATGGAATATTCAGGAGGGACAGCGAGCCATCTGCTGCCACGGGATGTGGCCAGCGCCGGAGACATATGAGCGATCCCGCTTCGTGCAGGCGCCCGATCTCCTCCGCCAGGTGGGGTGCGAACGGTGACAGCGCGATCGCATAGTCGCGCAGCGCGCCCGCCAACTCCTCCACATCCGCTGATCGCAATCGTCCGGTCGAGACGCGCCGCCCGACAAAGGTGTCGAGCCGCACC
This sequence comes from Acidobacteriota bacterium, assembly GCA_027297005.1. The sequence continues at coordinate 1,316 of JAPUIN010000061.1, read as the reverse complement.
GCAACCTGCGCCATCTCCTCGACCGCGGCGTTCGGGCGATACTCTTCGATAAATTTGCCGACGCGCGTCATGGCGCGCATGACCTCCCCCGCAAGGGAACGCGCGGCGCGCGACGGAAGCCCGCCGATCGCGATTCCCCTGACGGCGCGCGGCACGGAAGTCCATTGCGTGTTGAGACGGTGCACGGTGTCGAGGAACGCGGCCGCGCGCTCCAAGCGCTCGTTGCTCCAGACCATCGGGCGCAGGGGCCCCGCAGCCCAGAGAACGGCAACGCGCACGGCGTCGGCGCCGGGGCGATCGAGCGGACCGTCCGGCGAGACCGTGTTGCCCAGGTGCGTGCTCATTTTCCGCTTGCCGGAGAGGACCATCTCGTGACCCATGTAGCTTCTGATCGGCTCCGGGCCGGGGAGGACATTCCATTCATCCAACAGCAATCCGAGGAAGCGGTGGAGATGGAGATAGTGGAAAGTGTCTAGTCCGGAATGGAAACGATCGACCGGCATCCAGGCCCGCACGTCGGGCGCGCCCAAGTCGAACTCCGGGCCGAGCGGCGACAAGCAGGAGAGGAAGCACCAGATGTCGTCGAAGAAGCAGTCGAGCGTGTCAGTCTCGCGGCGGGCAGGTCGTGTGCACCGTGGACAGACAGTGGCGGCGAAGGAAGGGTGTGACGCCAGAGCGGCGGATCCCAGTGACCAGTCCAGATCCTCCGGGAGACGAACAGGCAGAAGAGAGCGGGGCACGGGGACCGGGCCGCATGTATCGCAGTGGACGATCGGGATCGGCGTGCCCCAGGCGCGCTGCCGGGAGACCAGCCAATCCCCTCCACCACTAGCACGGCCATCCGCACCCGCGTCGCTTCGAAGAAAGGCCCGAAGCAACCGCTTTGACGTCGCGCTCCATTGCTCGAGGTGGCCGAGCCCCGCGTCCAGCCGGCGCGCGAACCGGGAGGTCAGGACGAACCACTGGGGAAATCGCCGGCGCTCCACGCGGCCGCCGCAACGCCAGCACACGCCGCCCACGGATTGCATTCGCGACAGCGTCGTGGTGCAGCGCGGGCACCAGGCCAGGATCGCACTGCGCCGTTTCACAAAACCACGCTCGAACAGCTCCACGAACAGCCACTGCGTCCAGCGGTAGTATGAGGGATCGGCGGTCGAGTGGACGCGAGACCAGTCGTAGCTGATCCCCAGCCGGCGGAGCTGCTCCTCCATTGTTCGGATCCAGTGCCGCGCAAACTCCGGGGGCGAGGTGCCAGCTTGAAGTGCCGCCAGCTCGTTCGGAAGTCCGAACGCGTCCCATTCCGTCGCGTAGAGGAC
>JAPUIN010000060.1 GCA_027297005.1 Acidobacteriota bacterium | reverse complement strand
ATCGGTCGCGCGCAGGTTGAGGGCTACCGGGATCACCTGCGCCAGCAGGAATACGGCGACTCGACCATCCGCAAGTACGTGGGCGCGCTCGGCACGATGTACCGATGGGCGATCGGCTGCGGACTTCTGGCGGACAACCCGGCCGCGGGGGTGAAGCGCCCGGCCGAGCCGAGCCGGATCGTCGCCGTGTTGAGCCGGGAGGAAGAGGTCGCGCTCCTGCCCGCCGCCGACGGGGAGACCCGTCTCGCCATCGACCTGTACCTCGCCAGCGGGATGCGGCTCTCCGAGGCGCGGGACCTGAGATGGCCGCAGATCGACCGGCACGGGGGAGCCATCCTTATTAATAAGTCGAAGACGGGGAAGGCCCGGTCGATCCCGCTCAACGCAAGATTGATCGGCATCCTCGACCGTTGCACCAGGCACGTCCGGTCGGACTATGTGCTGTGCGACCGGGAGGGGAACCAGCTGGGCCTCTACATCCTGCCCAGGAGAATCGAAAGCGCCATGGAGCGGGCCGGGATCGAGAAGAAGCAGGGGGCAATCCTCAACCTGCTCCGGCACACCTTCGGCAGCCGGATGGCGGAGGCGGGGGTCAGCTTCGGCACCATCGCCACCATCATGGGGAACTCGGCGGTGATCTGTGAGAAGCACTACATCAAATTCTCGCCGGGGCATCTGAAAGCGGCGATGGCGACCCAGGACGTGCCAGCGACTGTGGCACAGGATGGGGCACGGACCCAAGGAGAGGCCGGTTCGGGGCGTGTCGGTTCGGTGCAAGCCGTTGACCAGTAGTTACTTCGTGGGATAGCGGAGATCGATGCGTGTTTGCTTCCGGTGCGGCTGCACGATCCCGGGTGATCAACGGGTCCTGCGCAAGGATGAATGTCCCTCCTGCAGGCAGGATCTCCATTGCTGCCGGCAATGCCGATTTTACGATCCCGGGCTGAGCAATCAGTGCGCGGAGTCCCAGGTCGAGCTGGTGCTCGACAAGGAGCGGGCCAACTTCTGCGACTTCTTCCGGATCGCTGAGGAAGGGGGATCCACGTCACGAGCATCGAAGGAATCCAACACGGCTCGAGAGGCCTGGAGCAAGTTGTTCAAGGAATCCTGAGCCGGCGCCCGTCCGTGCCTCAGGAGCCGCTGCCCGGCAGGGGGGGGGTGCGGAAGTACTCCCTCGCGCGCTCAATGTCTCTGCGGACCTGCTCGACGAGGGCCCCCACCGAATCGAACCGGAGCTCCTGCCTCAGCCGCGCCAGGAAACGAACCTCGATCTCCTTGCCGTAAAGATCCCCCGGCCCGTCCAGCAGGTGGGTCTCGATGGCGTATTGCGCATCCTTGAAGGTCGGGCGTGCGCCGATGTTGGTGACCGCCGGCCGGACATGACCCTCGACGATCGCCTGAGTGACGTATACGCCGTCCTGCGGGATCAGCGTGTTGCTGACATTCAGGTTGGCGGTCGGGAAGCCGAGGGCGACGCCCCGCCCGTCACCGTGCACGACGGTTCCGTCCACGGCGTACGGGCGCCCGAGAAGCTCGCACGCCAGTTCGACTTCGCCCGCCTGCAGGGCGCGGCGGATGCGGCTGCTGCTGACCGGACTCCCGAGGTTGCGGATCTCTGGAACTTTCTCGGCATGGATACCGACCTCGCCGCAGAGCTCCACAAGGGTATCGGCGCTCCCGGCCCGCCCCCGGCCGAAGTTGAAGTTCGCTCCGACATACACTTCGCGAAGCCCCAGCCCGGCCGACAGGTAGTCGCGCACGAACCCCTCCGGTGTCACCGCGGCGAGTTCCATGGTGAACGGAAGGATCAGGACGAATCCCAGGCCGGCTTCGCGAAGAAGAGTCAGCTTCTGGCGCAGGGTCACGATCTGACGGGGCGCGCGATCGGGGGCGAGCACGGATAGGGGATGTGGGTCGAACGTGATCAGCAGGCTGCCCCCGGAAACCTGCACGGCCCGCTCCAGAACCCGCTTCAGGATGGCGCGGTGGCCACGATGCAGACCGTCATAGTTCCCGATCGTCGCCACGGTCGGCTCGACCAGATGGGCGCGCAGCGTCGCGATGTCGTTGAAGATTTTCATCTCGGTGCTCATGGCATCTCCCGACTCAGGTGCCGAATTCCGACCACAGCAACAGCAGGATACGCAGGGCGATATGGGCGTAGAGGCCGGCCAGAATATCGTCCGCGACGATCCCGAGTCCACCCGGCAGGGCTTCGGCGCGGCGCAGGGGCGGCGGCTTCACGACATCGGCTACGCGAAATAGCAGAAACCCCCCGAGCAGACTGATCGGATCGATCGGGAGGCCGATGAAGGTGATCACCTGCCCGGCCACCTCATCGATCACGACGGAGTGGGGATCGCGGTCCCCCAGAGCGCGTGCCGCGGGGCCGGCGGTGACGATCGCCAGAACCGCGATAGCGGCCGCCACCAGCGCGTATCCCCAGGTCGGCATCGTCCGGGCCATCAGAACGGCGAGCGGCAGGGCGACTAACGATGCGGCTGTGCCGGGCGCCACCGGGACGCGCCCCACGCCGAACAGCGTGGCAATCTGAACGGCTGCCCGTCTGCCGACCCCCCTCAAGTTCGGGAGCCGACAGGCTCGGCGTCGAGCGCGGCGCCGAATAGTTCGTAGCCGTGGACCTCGTCGATGCGCACCCGGACAAAATCGCCGGCCGACAAGGCCCGCGGCGCGTCCGTGAGCACGACCCGGCCATCAATCTCCGGCGCCTGTCCCTCGGTCCTGCCGCAGAGCAGAAGATCACTCTCCTCATGCCGGCCGTCGATCATGACGCGGACTTCACTCCCGAGCCATTGCATGTTTCGCTCCGCGGCCCCGTGCTCCTGAATCTCGAGTAGTCGCGAGCGGCGGGATTCCTTGACCTTTTCCGGGACGTCATCGGCGAGAGCGGCCGCGGGTGTACCTTTCTCCTCGGAATAGGTGAACACGCCCAGATGATCGAGCCGCGCCTCCCGGATGAACTCGCACAGGGTCTCAAA
>JAPUIN010000006.1 GCA_027297005.1 Acidobacteriota bacterium | reverse complement strand
GTCTACTCGGGAGTGCCGGCGACCGATTTCGGGTTCGAGCAGGGGATCCGGGTCGGCCCGATGTCGGGCCGCTCAAACGTCATCTTCTGGCTGGAGCGAAGGGGGATCGAACCGGTCGATGAGATAGTCACCCGGATACTCGATGCGGCGAAGAAGAGCGATCGCCTGCTACAGGATCGTAAAATTGAGGAATTGGCCGGGATGGTGACAATCCCCCAGGCCGGCCGGGGCCGGGCCGGCTCCTGAATCAACCACCATGGCGGCCGCCGGCCGCCGAACGCCGTTCATCCATAGGGCAGAGACAGACCCGGTTCCGTCCCGATCCCTTCGCATCGTAAAGCGCCCTGTCCGCCTGGGCCACGAGCGTGTCGATGTCCTCTCCGTGCGCCGGGCACATCGCGATCCCGATGCTGATCGTCACCGAGAGCGTCAGATCATCCAGGCGGAATTCGTGCCCTTCGATGGCGGTCCGGATTCGCTCGGCGGCATGCACGGCACTCTCTGCAGATGATTCCGGCAGGTAGGAGATGAACTCTTCGCCACCATAGCGCCCGGAAACGTCTTCTGAGCGGATTGACCGGCGGATCAGCTTCCCGACCTCGCCGATGACGAAGCTGCCGGTCTGATGGCCGTACCGATCGTTGACCGACTTGAATTTGTCGAGATCCATCATCAGGACGGCGATCGGTGTGTCGTAACGCTTGCAGCGCTTGAGTTCCATCTCCAACGCCATGTACAGGGAATCCTTGGTCAGCAGCCCGGTGAGCTGATCGTAGGTGATCCGATACCGGACCTCCTCGTGGAACTTGGCCTCGACGTCGTCGAGCAGAACGAATTTGAGGACCGCGTTGCCGATCTGGATCCGATCCCCGTCCTTCAGGTCGACGCGATCGATCTCACGGGAGTTGACGAACGTGTGGTTGGTGCTGTCAAGGTCGTTGAGACTATAAACGGCCACACCCCGGCGCTTGTCAAAGCGCCGCTCGATCCGGGCGTGCTCGCGCGACGCCATGTCGTCGAAGATACGGATGTGGGTGTCGACCCCGCGCCCGATGGTCATCACTTTGCGCCGCAGGCGGAAGTCGCGGCCGATATCGCTCCCCTTGAGGATGATGAGGGAGGCGTGACTCTTATTCAGCTTCCTGGTGGGGACCTTGATTTTCTTGCGGACGATGGTTCTGTCGGTCGTCCTGCGCCTCGGCATCGCCGTGTGTCTCCTCGCACGTGGACCGGTGATGCACGGTCGATCACGATTTGGTCAGCGGCCCCCGGAAGGGGCCCTGCCAAATCTAGTGTCAGAGACGCAGAAAGCACCACTCTTTCGTGGCGGGAACGCTCCCCATCTGGAGGCCGTGCTCCTTCTCGACCAGGACCAGATCGGAGTGGTTGTACCCGAACCCCAGATCGGGCGCGTACAGCCCCGGCTCGTTGCTGAAGGTCATCCCCTCCTGCAGCATCGTGTGGTCGCCGAGGGCGATATAGGGCGGCTGGTGGCCCTCCGATCCCTGCCCGTGGGCCGGCCGATGGTAGATGTAATCCGCCATCCCGTTCTTCACCTGATGGTCGTGAACCTTCTTGGCCACGTACGAGCAGGTCACGCCGGCCGCAGACTCCTCGGCCTGGATGTGATAGCAGTCGGTGTGGACCTGCCATACCTTTTCGCGGACCGGATCCCAGGGGGCAATCTGGTACGCGCGGTAAAGCTCCCCGCCGTAGCCGCCGATATTGACGATGCCGGCGACCTGCAGCGCGTCCCCCTTCTTGATCCGGTTGTAATGGAACTGGTTCGGGTGGGGGTAGGCGGTCCCGACGCCGCTCCGCACCCCGATGTCGACGCTGATCCCGACGGCCGTGTGGGGCCTGCCATCGCGCTCGATTTCCTTCATGATCAGATCAACGCCGTAGCGGGTCGTCTCGCTCGCGATCTCGAAGTCGGTGGCGTCAGTCCCCCGGGCCAGCAGCAGGTCGCGCGCGAAGGCGTGGATTTGGCTGAAGGCGTTCATGGCTCGCTGGGCCAGAGCGATCTCCTCGCGTGTCTTGACCATCCTCATGCGCTCGCAAAGCTCCCCGATCTTCCGAAAACGGCTCTTCGGAAGATGATCGGCCGCCGTGCCACGGAGCTCGTCGGTGATCGGAAAGTCGACGCCGATCACCTTGCCGGCTTGCCCGCGTTTCCTGAGCCCCTTCAGGACCCAGCGCTGCAGGTTGATCGTTTCGCCCATCTGTACCCTTCCCTCGTTGGGGAAGGCCCCCCGGCCGTGCTTGAAATCGAAGTAGATCTCCCGGTCCCGAATCCATGAGGTGTCGATCAGATCCCGGTCGAGGCTCGGGTGAAACCAGGTCAAATCGCTTCCCGACGCGGGGATGAAGAGCAGGAACGGCCGCTCTGTTCCGGTGAACCAGAGACCGCTGTAATAAATGATGTTCCAGCGGTCCGCGAGGAGGGTGCCATCGATCCCCTCCTCCTGCATTTTCTCCTGAAGCCGCCGCACGGCCCGGCGGTACCAGGACTGGTCGAGACGGTCGAAGGTGGCTGGCTTGGGGTGCGCGGGATTCGCACGCAGAAGAGTCGCGGAGTCTCCCATTTTGGATGCTCCGGCGCTCGCAGCCTTGTCCTCTCCCGCGGAATGATCGGTTCCGGAGTCGGCGCGTCCTCCTCCGACGAGCGTGGTCGCCAGCGCGGCCGCCGATCCGAAGAGAAACCTTCTGCGTGTTCCGGTCATGCGCCACCTCCAGGCGGCCCTGGCCGGGCCGCGTCGATCGGGTTCGGATGAAGCGTGCGGGCCGGGATGGTAGCGGATCGGGATTGACTCGACAACAGCGCCCGGCGAACCGATCGGCGAGGTAGGCGCCAGTCCGGGCATTTCGTGGGGTTGCAAGGAAACCCCGACGAGAAATGCGGGCTAGACGGCCGCCGGGTCGGCTGATCGCGTCAGCGCGCGCCGCTAGGGTGCCAGGCGCCCGGGCATCGCTTCTCGTGGTGTGGTGTGGCGAACGGCCCGAGGTGCTTCGGCGGAGGCGTTCCGGGAAATTGAGCGGAAGGCGTTCTCGACCTCCGAAAGTGCCGCAAGTCGCTCAGGCTCACAGTCGAGGGGGAAGAGCGCCGCCGACTCCGATCGGAGGGTCGAGCGCAGGCGCAGGTAGGATGACAGGATCTCGCGATGCGAGGCGTCGCGGCCGACCTCGAGAATCCGGTGGGCGTCGCGCGGCCCGGATGAGCCGGGGCTCCCTCCCCACCACCGATCCCGGGCCTCGGGACCGCGTCCCATGGCGCTGATCTCCTCGACCGCGGCGCGGAACGATTCCGCGGTTCCCGAGCGCGGATAGGCGATGAGCAGAGGACGCCGCGACTTGACCGTCCGCACGAGGACCGGGTCATAGGGGATGACCCCGGCGAAGTGAATCGGCAACCCTAAAAAGCGATCGCAGATGACCCGAATGGCGTCCCCGATCTGGGCGTCGTCGTGACCGCGGGCCTGGTTGATGATCAAATGGGGGAGATACATCTCCAGATGAGACCGCAGGGCGTCGGCCGCCACGATGTCGATGCGGGCCAGTTCGTCCAGAATCTCGTGTGGTCGATCGTGCCGCGGGCGGCACCTGGGATCGAGAACCATCTCGACCGCTGCGTGGAAGCCGAGCGCCCGGCCGAGGCGGCGCAGGCGGCGTCGAAAGGAGGCGAGCATGAACCGGTATCCGTTCTCGATCGACGTCGGCTCGGGCAGGACGACGATGACTCCCCGATCGGCGATCGAGAAAAGATCGAGAACGTTCAGGGAGGTTCCGGCGCCGAGATCGACGATGACGATGTCGGCCTGGAGATCCAGGATGACCTTCATGAGTCGTGTTTTCTGGAAATACCTGAGGCTTTCCGCCTCCAATCCGTTGCGCGCGCCGCTGATCAGGCGAAGGCGGGGGACTCCGGTCTCCACCGTCGTCTCCTCGAGCGAGGCGACCCGTC
>JAPUIN010000059.1 GCA_027297005.1 Acidobacteriota bacterium | reverse complement strand
CCGCCAGCCATCCCACCAGAAGGAAGACGGCGTACATGACGGCAATGACGGCGAAGGTCACGGCGCGCTCACGCGGGGGTGGGCACGTGGACAAACGCGGTGCGCGGAGTGCGCGACGAAAGGGGGCACGGCCGGTCGAGGCAGGACGAGGCGGGGTACCGCGTGCGCGATCGATTCACGTCCGGGGGCCACGGCTACCAGAGTTGACCGCGCGAGACCGTCAGGTCCTGGCCCGAGATGCCGGCACTGCGCTCCTGCGACAGGAAGAGGGCCAGGTTGGCGATCTCCTCCGGGGTCATGAGTCGTTGATGCGGGTAGTTCTTTGCGATCTCGACGTACTTGGCCTTCTCGTCCACTCCCTCGTTCTTCGCGATGGCGCCGACCCAGCGCTTGCCGAAATCGGTGCTGACCCAGGCGGGGCAGATGGCATTGACCGTGATGTTGTGCTCGGCGACTTCGACAGCCAGCGCGCGGGTGAGCCCGAGAACACCCGCCTTCGATGCGCAGTAGGCGCCGTTGCGCGCACCGCCGATGTTGGCGGCCGTCGAGGAGATGTTGATGATTCGCCCCCACTTGTTCCGGATCATGTGGGGGAGAGCCGCCTTGGTGCAGTAATAGGTACCGGTCAGATTGACGTCGATCAGGCGCTGCCAGAGCGCGTCATCATGGTCGACGATCATCTGTTCGCAGGCGATCCCGGCCGCGTTCACGAGGATGTCGACGCGGCCGAACTCCTTCGCCGTCGTCTCAATGAAGCGCCTGGCGACGTCAGCCTTCGTCACGTCGAGCGACAGGGCAAGGGCGCGGCCGCCCTTTTTCATGATCTCGTCCCGTACCTGCCCCAGGTCCTCGTCGCTGAGCACCGTGACGATCTCCCCCGGCCGGGCCGATCCCTTATCCTTCGTCAGCGAGCCGACGACAACGTCGGCTCCGTCCTCCGCGAGGGCGAGGGCGATAGCGCGCCCCATACCACTGGCACCCCCGGTGATCGCGGCGACACGTCCCTTTAAACTCATCGAGCATCCTCCCCCTGAGGCCCCCACTCCAGCCTGCTGTCCGATAGATTGACGAAGATCGATTTCCCCTTGGTGTAGGTCCGGTAGGCCTCCATGCCTAAATCCTTACCCAGTCCGCTCTGCTTCAGGCCGCCAGAAGGAACCGACGGATCCCAGTACTCGACCGTGTTGGCCCAGATCATTCCGGCGTCGATCGCCGCGCTCATGCGGTGGACGCGGCCGATGTCCTTCGTCCAGACCGAGCCAGCCAGCCCGTAGGTGGTGTCGTTGGCGAGCCGCACCGCCTCCGCCTCGTCCTTGAAGGTGAGCACCGACAGGACCGGGCCGAAGATCTCCTCACGCGCGATCCGCATTTCGGGCGTCACCTTCGTGAAGATGCTCGGCCATACGAAAAACCCCTTCTTGAGCGCCGGGTCCTTCTTCAACCCGCCTTCCAGGTAAGGGTGTGCCCCCTCGCGCCCCGCTAGCTCGAGGTAGCCAGCCACCCGGTCGTACTGCGCCCGGCTGACGAGTGGGCCGAGGTCGGTCTCCTCGCTCATCGGGTCGCCGACGCGCAGGCGCCGGGCGCGCGCCGCCAGCTTCTCGACGAAGCCCTCTGCGATCGACTCCTCGATGATAAGGCGCGAGCCGGTGGTGCAGATCTGCCCGGCGGTGAAGAAGGCGCTGAGGAGCACTCCCGCCACCGCCTGATCAAAGTCGGCGTCGGCGAACACGACGCTCGGAGTCTTGCCTCCCAACTCGACCGTGACCGGCAGAACGCGATCAGCCGCCGCTTTCAGGATCTCTACCCCAACGGTGGTGCTGCCGGTGAATGAGATCTTGTCGATGCGGGGGTGGCGGACCAGCGCGGCGCCGGTCTGGGGTCCGCCGTTCACGACGTTGACGACACCGGGCGGGATGCCGGCTTCCAGGCAGATCCTCGCCAGCTCGACGGTGCTCAGCGGCGTCTGCTCGGCCATCTTCAGCACCATCGTGTTTCCCGCGGCGAGGGCGGGAGCGAGCTTGATGCAGGAGTTCAGGAACGGATAGTTCCAGGGTACGATGCCGGCCACCACTCCGTACGGTTGGCGAAGCGTGTAGTTCAAGAGGTGCGTTTCGGAGGGAATGACAGTGCTGTGGAACTTGTCCGGGACGCCGGCGTAGAACTCGAAGATCCGCGCGGAGAACGGCAGGTCGCCGTCGCGGTTGTCCTTCAACGGCTTGCCGCAGTCAATCGCATCGATCTTCGCGATCTCGTCGGTGCGGCGACGGATGATCTCCGCAACCTTACCGAGAAGACGGCCGCGCTCCCACGGCGCTATCCTGCGCCACGGTCCTTCGTCGAACGCGCGCCGGGCCGATGCCACGGCCCGATCGACGTCCTTCTCGCCGCCTTCGGCGACCTCGCCGATCACCTCCTCGGTGGCCGGGTTGATCGTCTCGAACGTACCGCCGTCGACGGACGGCACTTCTTCGCCATGAATGATGTGTCCTGTCGCCATGTTGGACTCCCCTTTCACAGATCGCGCGCGTACTGATGTCCTTCCAGGATTGCGTGCTGCAGGGAACGGGGCGCGAAGGCGTCCCCGACGATCCGGACATCGAGACCCTTCCCGATGAGTGAATCGCTCAGGACGTCGAGCCGCGTACCGCCGTAAGCGTAAACGAAGCCGTCGTAAGGCCCGACGCGGGAACGTTCCCCCGTCCAGATATTGCGCGCGATCAGGTGGCCGTCGCGCAGCGCCACGGCCTCCAGATGATGGTAAAGCTGGATCTTCCTTTTGAAGCAGCGGGTCAGGATCGGCGGTCGCGTGGTCGTGCCGAGAAAGCTGGCGATCGTCTCTTGGCTCGTGATCAGATCGACCTCGTGCCCGCGGTCGGCCAGGACCTCGGCGGTCGTCGGGGCCTGGTGACCGTACTCCTCGTCGATGACGAGCAGCACCTTGCCGAGCCCGTCGACCTTCCCAAGCAGGACGTCCCAGGCCGACACGAACGTGTGGGCGTCGGCCCCTTCGATCTCGGGCCTGCGGGCGATCGCACCCGTCGCGATGAAGACGACCTCGGGCGATTCGGCCATAACGGTCTCGACGGTCGCCTCGACGTTCATCCGGATCCCAACGCCGAGCTTGCGGCACTGCAGCCCCGACCAGCGCGTCGCTCCGTCGAAATCCTGCCGGCTCGGGGCGCGCTTCGCGATCAGCGTCTGACCACCGAGCTCCCGACCCTTCTCGAACAGGATGACCCGGTGGCCGCGCAGCCGCGCCACGCGTGCGGCCTCCAACCCGGCGGGGCCGCCCCCCACGACGACCACCCTCTTCTTCGCATCGGGAGAGGGCTTCAGGTCGGCCCAGGCGCCCTCACGACCAACCACTGGATTCTGCACGCAGGTGACGCCGCGGCCGGTGTAGATCCGATCGATGCACCCCTCGTTGTATCCCATGCACTGCCGGATGTCGTCGAGTTCTCCCGCACGCGCCTTGTTCGGCATGTGGGGATCGGCGATCAGCGCACGGTTCATGATCACGAGATCCGCCTCACCGGCGGCCAGAATCTTCTCGGCCTGGACCGGATCGACGATGCGGCCAAACGTGATCACCGGGACCTTCACGACCCTGCGGATGCTGGCCGCCAGGTAGGTGTACAGGCCGAGCTTGAATGACATGTTCGGCACGGCTGCCGCCTCACCGAGATGGGTCTCGGCCGTTCCCCCGATGACGTTGAAGTAGTCGAGGATCTTCAGGGTGTCGAGCTTCCTGCAGATCTCCTGCATCTGCTCGTTGTCGAGCCCGCTCTCCTGAAAATCGTCCCCGGTCAGCCGGATCCCGACGATGAAGTCGGAACCGACCCGCTCGCGCACCGCCTCGATGACCCGGGTCCCGAACCTCAGCCGCCCTTCGAGACTGCCGGCTCCGTACTCGTCGTTGCGTTGATTGGCGTTTTTCGTCCAGAACTGATCAATCAGGTGGCAGTGGCTCGCCATGATCTCGCAGCCGTCGAACCCTCCCTTCTTCAGACGGTCCGCCGCATCGGCAAACGCCCTGACGAGCTCGTCGATCATCCCCTTGTCGAGCGGATGGGGGTTCTCGCGGTGGTTCGGCTCGCGCGCATCGCTCGGGGCGTACATCCGATTCCACATATCGATGCTGCGACCGCGCCGCCCGCGATGCGTGATCTGGCAGATCACCGGAACCTTGTAGCGGTGCATCGTCTCACTGAACTTTTCCAGGTAGGGGATGACGCGGTCGTCGAACACCTCGACGCCGTTCCAGTCGCGGGCAGTGCTCGAAGGATGCACGCTCGCCGATCCGAAGCACATCATGAACCCGGCGCCACCGCGTGCCTTCTCCTCGTAGTAGCGGCGCTCCACCTCGTCCGGCATCCCGTCACGCGCCAGTGCATCGGCGTGCCCGCTGCAGCAGATGCGGTTCTTGACCGTGCGGCGCCCGATCCGGATCGGTGTGAAAAGGTGTTCGAATTCAGGCATGTCCCGACCTGCGCGAGGGACGTCGCGCGCGAATCGCCGGCGCCTCGCGTTGCGTGATGATCAACCGTTGTTGAGGGGAGTGATTATCACACAGAATCCGGGTCGACGGGTCGCGGCGCGCGCCGGATTCGCGATGTGGAATCCCCCTCGGGCCGTGGACCGCGCCGGCGGAGGGACGACGGTTCATCTTCGGATCGCGGCGCCCGGTTGGTTCGCGGCGCCTGGTCGATTCGTCCGGACGCGGCCGGTCCGGCCGCCGATTCGGCGGAGCGGGGACGCCGTACGGCAAGTTTCGCCACCCCTGCGGCAACGGGTGAGTCGTCCGCGGCTGCGCTCTCCAGCACGCCGTGATGGCGCAGGAACCTCTTGAGGTGGCGGGCGCATGTCGCAGGGTCACCGACAATCAGGTGGTCCTTCCCGCTCGTCCCTGCACCCGCGCCCGTTCCCCCGAACAACGCGTTCATCCTGTCGGTGGCGGAGCCACCGGTCTTGGTGTCCAGATCGACCGCCCGCGCGCGGGGACGGACCGGCTCCCAGGGGCCGCTGTGGGTAGAGAGGGGATCGACGGCGCTCTGCTGCGAGGTCATGGGAGGGAGGTGGACCGTCCCTCTCCGATACCGTGACACGTAGTGCCGCTCGGCGGCGTGCTCCGAGATGGTGAGGACGGCCGGCTTCCCGATCGTGAGACGTTCCCGGTCGCCGCGCCCCAGATCGCGAGTGACGATCAGGCGATCGCCGTTCGCAACGATCTCCAGGACGTCCAGGACGAGCATGGCCCGCCCGCCCTCGGCCAGCATCGCGGCGAGCAGGTCGCCCGAGGGGCCGGCTCCGCCGCTTCCGATCAGGACGACGTCGAATCGATCCGCGCGAAGGTCGTCCAGTGTTGCGACTGAGGAGGCGCCCGCCGCGAGGGCGTACCGGAAGGCTTCCAGGTCGTCCCCCCGACAGCAGGCATGGAATCGGCTGCTCAGATGCTTGCGGGCGATGGCCGTCGCCGCGCGATCGGATGCGGGGAGGAGGTGCCGTGCTCGGGCCGGATGGTCCGGGGCCTCCGCCGATCGCCCCTGCGGGATCTCCACCGGACGCGTTCCGAGCACCACCGCGACGCGCATCACGTCACAATCCCTCCGCTTCGACGATCAGTTCAGCAAGATCCTTGACGCGCAGGCCCGCGCCGGCGTCCTCGAGCGACTGCCGCCCCGCCTCGATCATCGACTTGCAGAACGGGCAGCCGGTGGCGACGATCGACGCACCCGTGCTCGCCGCCTCGCGCGCGCGCAGGTTCTCCACCCGCGTTTTGCCGGGCACGTCCAGCCACATCGCCCCGCCGCCGGCGCCGCAGCAGAACGTGTTCTCGCCATGGCGCGGCATCTCCACGATCCTGGCGCCGGGCAGGGCGGAGAGGATCTCGCGGGGGGCACGCGTCTCGCCGTTCCCGCGCGCCAGGTAGCAGGGGTCGTGGAAGGTGATGATCGATGTGCCGCCGGACGACAGCTGCAACCGCCCCTCGCGAACCATGCGCGCGAGAAACTGGCTGTGATGCTCCACCTCCAGCCGCGCACCGAGAGCGGGATACTCGTTCGCGAACGTGTTGAAGCAGTGTGGGCAGTGGGTCAGAACGCGGACGACGCGATGTCGCGAGAGCAGATCGATCGTCCCGCGCGCCTGCTCCAGAAACAGCCCCTCCTCACCCATCCGCCTCGCCGGGTCACCGGTGCAGCGCTCGCGGCGGCCGAGCACGCGATATCGGATCCCGAGATGATTGAGGATGCGGATCATGGCGCGGCTGATGGACTGGCCGTCCGGATCGAAGCTCCCGGCACAGCCGATCCAGTAGAGGAGCTCGATCGGCTCGTCTTCACGCGCAACCGGAAGGTCGAGGCCGCTCGCCCAGGCGATCCGCTCATCGGCAGGCCTGCCGTACGGATTGAACTCCGCCGCCGTCCCATCGAAGACCCGTTCCGCCGCCTCCGGCACGACGCCGGTCTCGACCCGACCACGCCGGATCTCCACGATCTTGTCGAAGATCTCGATGCCGACCGGGCAGGAGGCATTGCACGCCATGCAGGTGGTGCACGACCAGATCGCCTCATCCGCGATGTGGGCGGCGAGAGGGCTCCCGTTTGAGCCGTGCCCCCCCGCGCCGATTGGCCCGCCGGATTGGGCTTCACCATCGAGTGCCGCGCGAAGCCCGAGCACCACATCGCGGGGGCGCAGCACCTTCCCCGCGGCATGCGCGGGGCACACTTCGTCGCATCGCCCACAGGTCGTGCACGCATCCGCCTGCAGCAGATCCCTCCACGGGAAATCGGCCGTCGTCACGGCGCCGGGAGCGCGATCCCCCGTGAGCGCCGGTCGCAGCGTCCCGGGAAGCGCGCGTCGGCGCAACGCCCAGCTGATCCCGCCGTACACCATGTGCGCGAAGAATTTCCAGGGCAGCAGGGCGAAGAAGGCGATGCAGAGCAGCGCATGCGTCGACCAGAGCACGCGATGCCAGGTCAGGAGGGGCATACCTTGGAGACCGACGCTGCGCAGCGCGAGCGCGGTTCCATACCCGACGATGCTCCAACGTTCGAACGCGGGAAGGTGCTGCGCGATCCGCGCCCCTTCGAGCAGAAAACCACTCACGCCGATGGCGAGCAGTAACCAGGCCAGGGCGCCGACCCAAAAGGCGCTGAGAATCCGCTCCGTCCTTCGGCGGAGGCGCCGCGCGAGGAACATGATCAGCCCGACGAGGAACGCCGCGCCTCCCAGATCGATAATGAGCGAAGCGATCAGGTAAAAGCGGCCATAGAAGAAATGCAGCGGCGTGTCGTGCTCGAGAAAAACGAGGCAGGTGCCGACGAACAGTATGGAGAAACCGTGGAACATGAGCAGGTGAGCGATGCCGGCGTAGCGATCGCGCAGGAGCTGCTCCTGGAATGTGACGTAGCGGAGGAACGCGCACAGCGCCTGAAGCGGAGTGGGGGCCGCCGCTTTGTCCCGGGCGACGACGCGTCCCCGGCGGTGCAGGACCATCCGCCTGACGAGAAGCAAAGCGGCCAGTCCGCAGGAGAGGAAGGCCGCGGCGTAAAAAGCCAACTCGAGCGAGCGGGGGACGTTGTCGAGGATAACGCGTGTGAGCGATTCGCCGCCGGTCGTCATCGTTCAGTCTCCTCCTCGAGGTGGGCGAGAACGTCATGCAGATCGGCCACCAGACCGAGATGTGCGACTCGGAAGATCGGCGCCTCCGGATCGGTGTTGATGGCGATGATACAACGCGCTCCCGACATCCCTTCGAGATGGTGACTGGCGCCGGAGATGCCGCACGCGATGTAGAGATCGGGTGTCACCGTGTGTCCAGTCTGCCCGACCTGGCGCGCGTATTCGATCCAGCCGAGATCGACCGCCATGCGACTGGCGGCGACGCCGGCGCCGATCCGCGAGGCAAACCGCCTGAGCCTGTCGAAGCCCTCGCGGCTGCCGAGGCCGCGACCGCCGGCCACCAGACGACCGGAATACCGGATATCGACCGTCGTCGGATCTGCGGGGAGGAACTCCCTCGCCACCACCCGATCCGGCTGTTCGACCAGCGCCACCGCCGCGATCTCACCGCGCCTGCGGGGATCGGCCGGCACTGCCTCGCCGACTCCCGGGCGCAGGGTGAGAATCGCACGGGCCGCGGGGCCGAGGCGGACCGTTCGCATGAGACGACCGGTGGCGTCCAGTCCCGCGATCTTGAAGCCGGGACCATGTCCTTCGACCATCAGGGCGGGGGAAACGAGAGGCCAGGCGAACCGCACCGCCACGAGCGATGCCCACTCACGTCCCGGAGGATCGCCCGGTGCGATGACGAGCCGCGCGTCATGCTTCGCGAGCGTGTCGATTGTCGTAGCGGCGAGAGTGGCCGTGCCCGGCCGTCCTTCGGCCCGGCACACGACATCGGCGCCGCGGTGGATGAGCACTTGCGCATCTTCTTCGCTCACGCCGAAGGCGAGGGCTCCGAGGGAACAGCCGATCGCATCGGCGACCCGGCGCGCGTCACCGAGGCGCTCGAGAAAGGGATCATCCATGCCGGTGCCGAGAACCCAGATATTGATCGGCCTGCCGGATTGAATCGATTCGGCCATGCGAGTTCGCTCCCGTGAGGAAGATTCTATGTCAGCGGGGGTGTGCAATGCGCGTGAGCTGTCCTCGCATAGGCCGTCGACGGGAAGAGGGGGAATCGGCAGGAACATGTACGATGAGCGGCCTGGCGGACCATCGTAACCTGTTGACATATTGCAGTCTCCGGTGTCGGGCGTTCTCCTTTGCAATCCGGGGCGCGGCGGGATAGAGTGCGCCCGCCAGGGCGGCCGGATCCGCAGGCGCAGCAGATTCCTGGTGATCAATGCGGGCCAGGCATGGATCGCCCTGAACCGTTCCCGTTTTCTGGAGACCCGACCGATGCAGACAAACAGCGCCAGGTGGATCGTGTGGATCGCGATCGTTCTTCTCACGTTCGTTCAGGCATGCGCCGGCGCCGAAAGCGCGGGGGAGAGCGCGACCGTCGTGCCGGAGAGCGAGGATGAGAAGACGTTTTACGCCCTCGGACTTTCACTGGGGGGGAACATCTCTGGTCTCGGCCTGAGTAAGCGGGAGATCGCGCTGGTGAAGGCCGGCCTGGCCGACGCCGCATCGGGTGCCGAGCCGAAGGTTGCGATTCAGACATACAGTCCGAAGATCCGCGCCCTCCTCGCTGCCCGCAGATCGCAGCAGGCCGCGAAGTCGAAGGATGATGCGAAGGGGTTCATTGAGCAGATCTCGCGCGCCGACGGCGCCGAGTCGTCCTCGTCCGGTCTCGTTTACATCGAGATCCAGGCCGGGACGGGGGCTTTTCCGAAGCTTTCCGACACCGTCCAGGTTCATTACCGCGGGACCCTCACGGACGGGACGCAATTCGACAGCTCCTACGACAGGGGGGAGCCGGCGCAATTCAGTCTGCAGGGAGTGATCCCCTGCTGGACCGAGGCGCTCCAGAAGATGCGGGTCGGCGGCAAGGCCAGGGTCGTCTGCCCACCCTCGATCGCGTACGGCGACTCGGGCCGCCCCGGAATCCCCCCCGGGGCCACCCTCGTTTTCGAGGTGGAGCTCCTCGACATCATCCGCGGATAACCGCCTTCCCCAAACGTGCCGGCCGGCACCGACGCCGTCCCGGCGCCGATTACAAGTCCGTCATCGCCACAACGCGGGCTTGACTCGCACACCGCGGGACCTACCTTTTTATGAGGTCCTCATGGGAGGTGCGGGGCGATGAGAAGAGTCTCTCTTGCGGTTTCGATCCTGTCCGGAATCGTCGTTTTCGTTCTGAGCGGTCTGCTGGCACCGGCCGTCGCCGGAAAGAAGAAAGAGGAGCACCTGCACATCCCCCAGGTCTCCCCCGAGTGGAATCTGCGCTTCAAGGGGATCGTCAAGTGGCAGCGGGTGACGCCGCTCGGTACCCTGATCATCGCCACCGAGGGGGCGCTCCACGGCGTCAATCCATCGACCGGCCGCGTTGTCTGGCGCCATTCGAAGCTGGGGCTGCTGCCCGAGGACGCGTACTCGGAGATCGACGGGACGTCGATGATCGTACTGGAGGGGGAGCGGGTCGGAGCGGGCGGGCTGATCCTCGACTCGATCGACGGGCGGGTCATCTTCAGCGCGCGCCGCGCCGGGTTCGCGAGCGTCGTCGGACGGCACCTGCTTCCGCGGATTCACGGGCTTCTGATCGAAGGAGTGCGTGAGAAGGGCGGAGCACGGGCGCTGGTCTTCGTCGATGTCGCAACCGGAAAGGTGCTCTGGGCCCACAATCGACTGCTGGGCGTGCCTCCGGGCGACGCGGTGGATGTGAAGGGCGGGGCGAAGAACGGATCGATGGCGTCGGCGTTGACGGCCACGCCGATCGAGATCGACACGGAGGTCGTCCTGATCGCGACGCGCGCCGGTCTCTACAGCCTGGACGCACGGAACGGCAAGGTCTACTGGAAGTCGGCCCAGCCGAAGGGGGTCGTGGCCACGCAATTCACCCGCCGTTCCGACACCGAAGGAGTCGTCTTCGTCAGCAACGAGGTGAGGCCCGATCCCGGCCGCAAGAAAGACGTGCGGGCAATGTTCGGCGCCTATCATCTCTCCGACGGCGCCAGCGTCTGGAGCGGTCTGCTCAAGCTGGAGGGAAGGCCGAACAAGATCGTCTTTCATGATGATGGTCTGCTCCTCAGCGCCCGCTCGGATGGTCGCGGGCCGATCCGCCTGGTCGAGGCGACCACTGGCCGTACGCTCTGGTATGGAGGCGGGCCAGAGTCGCCCTTGCCGGGCAGCGTCGTCGATGTCGCCCTCACCACCGCGGGGGTCGTGGTACTGATGGCGCAGGGAGCGGATGAGAAGAAGCAGGGATCCGACCAGGCGAAGGAGGCGGCCGCCGAGAAGGTCGCCGCGCGGGAATCGAAGAAGAAAAAGAACTGGCTGACCGGATGGATGAAAGGCGCGGATAAGGACGAGGAGTTCCTGCTGAACGTGCTGGATATGGAGTCCGGAGCCCCACGGTTCAAGGATTCGTTGAAGGTCCGCGGGCGACTTCTCTCCGCGGAGGCGATCCCCTCCGGGATCGTCTATGTCACGACGAGCGATCTGAATGTCGTCGATCCGGAAACGGGTGCCACGGTCTCGAAGAAGCCGATCCGCTCGAACGAAACGCTGATCACGACCGATACGGAACGCTCGCTGTTCGCGTTCTCGAGCGACGACGGAACGCTCTATCGCCTCGATCGGGAATCGGGGCGGATCGAAAAACTGTCGAACAAGAAGATTAAACTGGAAGGGGATGACGTTCCCATGGCGCTCGAAGTGAGCGACGATGCGATCGTCCTCCTTGCCATGCAGAACGTCGTCGTGTTCGAGCGTGACGGTACACTGCGCTTTCACGCGCATCACGAGCCGCCGGAAGCGCTGACCTGGCGTGCGCCCCTGCTGAAGGCGCAGGCGGTGC
>JAPUIN010000058.1 GCA_027297005.1 Acidobacteriota bacterium | reverse complement strand
GGTCTCGATCCGGGGTTCGTCCGCGGGCGGTTTCCGACCATCGCCGCGACCTGCGCGCGGTACGGCATCGACATCACCAGCGAGCGCATTCCGGTCGCCCCCTGCGCCCATTACATGATGGGCGGGGTGAAATCGGATCTCAGGGGGAAGACCTCGATCCCGGGGTTGTACGCCGCCGGTGAGGTCGCCTGCACCGGGGTGCACGGCGCCAACCGCCTCGCCAGCAACTCACTTCTCGAGGGGCTGGTCCAGGGATTGCGGGCCGGGCGCGACGTGGTTGGCGAGAGCCGGGCCCTGATCGATCCGGAACGACCACCCGAGGTACCCGGGATCCTCTCGATCGATCCCGATAGCGCTCAGCAGACCGCTGGAGCGCTCCGCCGGATCATGTGGGAGCAGGTCGGGATCGTCCGTGACGGGGAAGGGTTGCGACGCGCGATCCGGGTGATCCTGGAGCTCGAGGGGGGTCTCGCGCCACGGACCGTGAGCCGCGCCGGCCTGGAGGTGCGCAACCTTCTGTTCACGGGTCGCTTGATCGCGGAGAGCGCTCTCAGGCGTGAGGAAAGCCGAGGCAGCCACTATCGAAGCGATTTTCCGGATCGTTCTCCGGGGCGGGGACGCCACGGGATCATCGCGCCGGGTGGTCCCGCTCCCGACCTGCCGCGCATTCCAATCCCCGAACCCCCTGCCTGAGCCGTTTCAGGGCCGCTGCGCTCCGTACCGGTGCGACCGCCGTCCGTCCTTCCCGTTCCCTTCCGGACAGCACGGCACCGACCTGCGCGTCGTCTGTGCCGCTGCCGTTTCTCCGCGATGGTGCCCCATCTCCTCGTCGCGGCGCCACGCTACCCGGCTTGGCGGCGTCCAGAACGCGGCCCGCGGCCCCACGCAATTCGCGGACAGCCTATTGGGCCCAGGCTCGCATCTGGATTGCATAGGCGTGGTGTGTGGCGGAGCCGATGATGTCGATGCAGGGGGAGGGTGCGGAGTGACGGTAGGAGGTCATGGTGAAATGGCTTTTCTGGTCACACTGTGGGTGTACGGGGGGCGTCCGATTTTTGCCGAGCCGGCGGCGGCGAGGCTTTTCTTCCGCGTGCTGGCCACTCTGCGGCGGCGGCTGGGATTCCGGTTGCACGCCTACGTGCTCCTGCCGGATCGGGCGCGGCTCATCCTCGGCGCACCGGGAGGTGACCCGCGCTGGGCGGATATCATTGTGCACCGTTTGAAGTCGAGGTTCGCACGCGAGATCAACAGTCGCACGGGTCGGCTTGGCCTGGTCTGGCAGGACGCCGATCAGAGGGTCGCAATTCGGGAGAGCCGCGAGATCGTGCGTCGGGCCGAATACCTGCACCGGACGCCGGTCGCTTCACGCCTCGCGAGCCATCCGGGGGAATGGCGTTGGTCGAGCTTCAGGGCGTGGGCCGGAGCGGGGCACGTGCCTGCGCCGGTCGATCTCCCGCGGGAGAGCGGAACCTCCCGGATCACCTGATGATCCGGAACGTCCTGCTCCAGCGCGAGCGGGTGAAGAAGTGGGCGAGCTTGGAACCGATGCTCTTCAGGCGGTCGCTGAACGACGTTCTCAGATAATCGTCCCGATCTTCCTCGTACGACCACCAGATCATGAAGGCGCGGCCCTTGAGATAGTCGCGGGGCACGAAGCCCCAGACGCGACTGTCGTTGCTGTTGTCGCGATTGTCACCCATGCAGAACAGCATCCCCTCGGGGACGCGGGTCGAGGAATAGTTGGCCCGGTGAGCGGAGAAGTGTCGTGGATTACGATGCACCTTGTACGGCTCCTTGATCGGCTCCCCATTGATGTAAACCTGCCGGTCCCGGATCTCGATCTCGTCGCCGGGCAGGGCGATGATCCTTTTGATGTAATCCTTCTCCGGCTCCTTGGGAAACTTGAAGACGGCGATGTCCCCCCTCTCCACCGACCGGATCGGGAGGAGGGTCGCCTCCAATCCCGCCAGCAGCCCGTCGCCGGCGGTCACCGGCGCGTAGGCGAATTTATTCACCATGATGTAGTCGCCGACGAGGAGCGTCGGCCGCATGGAGCCGGTCGGGATCTTCGACTGCTGGAACACGAAGGCCCGCGCGAACAGGACGAAGATCACGCAGCTGACGATCGTTTCGAAGTAATCGCGCACCCAGGTCTTGGGCGTGTCGGTGGACGTCATGTTCTCCTCGCGGACGGCGGAAATTATAAGTGGGGAGCGTCTTTCAGGCAACGCGCCACCGTCCGGACAGCCTCCTCGGGGCTTCCGGCGGTGCGGCAGACGGCAAGCTCGGGCTCGCCGATGATCCCCAGGCGGCGCAACTGGCCGAGCAGATCCTCCCACAGATGGCCCAGGAGGACAATCGGCTTGGGTCCGAGAAGATCGGCGCGGCACAGGGCCAGGAGGAAGGCCCACTCGGCGAGAGTCCCGCTCTTACCCGGCAGGATGATGAAGGCGTTGGCCTCCTCGATCAGCCCCCGCGTGCGGGTGAACAGGTCGGGCTCTCGGCGCTCGCGATCGATGTAGCGGTTTGCTCCGTCGCGGAAACGCAGGACGCTGGTGGTGACGCCGAGGGTGGTCCCGCCGGCCTCACGCGCCCCCCGGGCCGAGGCCTCCATGACCCCCCCGTAGCCGCCGTTGACGACCGTGCAGCCCGACTCAGCGAGCCGTCGGCCGACCTCCTCGGCTTCACGATAGGCGGGGCTGCCGGGCGGCGGCTCGGAGGATCCGAAGACGGCGACGGAGTTCCTGAATGCAGCCATGATACCGGGACGGTACCACAGCCCGGACCGCTATTCGATCCAGATTTCGACTCGCTCGTCATCATCCTGAATCTTGACGATCTCGCCCGGTCCCATCGATGCGAGCACATCGAAGAACTCCTCCAGATCCTCGCCGGACAGGCTCAGTTGTTTGTCCCCGCGCGTGCCGTGCGGGACGTCGATCTGGATCTCGCCATCCAGGACGCCGGATCGTACCGCCAGCCGGACCAGAGCCGTCACCGCCTTGAGAGGAAGATTGACGATCACATTCGGGGTTTCGGAGTCGCCGTGGTAGACACGGATCTTCAGATATCGTCCCTCCGCCGCCTCCCGCTTCTCCTTCGCCGGCGCCGTCGAGACGCCGACTGTCAATACGAGTAGACCGACCACGATCGCCGCGCCGAGCGTTCTGAGGTTCTGCCGCATCGTTCCCTCCCCGGAATGGAGGCGGAGGCGATCGATCGCCCGCGCCTGATGATCTGTACGGAGGGAGGGGCGGGAAGGTTCCCGGCATCGAGGAGACAGGCTCCTCCTCTCGGCCGGCTCAGAGGCCGAACCGCTCCTTGAGTCGCCGTACCTGGCTCGATATTCGGCGCAGGCGCACCGAGAGGCTGACCATGTAAAGGGCCAGAATGACCCAGACGATGGTGTAGGCGCTCATCAGGAAACGGAGGCCGCGCTCGATCATGGCCGCCTGAGCAGACGGATCCAGAGCGGAGCCGGTCGCCGTCGCGAGGGGTCCCTGGGCGAGGGCGAGAAGGGTGAATAGATGGCTGGATGGCTCGAGCATCATGATCCTCCCCTCGAAGGTCCGGCCATGGCGCCCGCCGTGCCCGCGGCCGGCCGGGCCGCGGCGGCGTAGGTGAGTGCTTCGACTTCGTCCTGCAGGCGACCGAGACGCACGCGTTGCACGAGCAGGAATGTGAACAGCAGCAGGAACGTCACGCTGCACCAGAGGAGCGTCCTTTCCATCGTCGGATCGAGGCCGCCCCCCCCGGAGACCCGCAACACTTTGGGATGCAGTCCACGCCACCACTCGACCGATTTGTAGATAATCGGCACGTCGAGAAAACCGATGATCGCCACCACCGCTCCCCAGCGCGCGGCCTGCTCGCGATTCTCGGCGTTCTGCCTGAGGATCAGGTAGGCGACGTACATCAGCCAGAGTACGAGCGTCGAGGTGAGACGGACCTCCCCGGTCCACCACACCCCCCAGACCGGCCGGGCCCAGATCGGACCGGTGATCAGGACGATCGAGCAGAACAACACGCCGAGCTCCGCCGAGGCGTGGGCCACGAGATCGTAGCGACGATCACGCTTCCAGAGATAGAGGGCGCTGCAGACCGCGCAGAGCGCCACACCGACGAAGGCGGCGAGGGCTGCCGGAACGTGGAAATAGAAGATGCGCTGCACCACACCCATCTTCTGTTCCGTGGGCACCACGGCGAAGATCTGGTAAAGGCAGAACGGCACGAGCGCGAGCAGGACCACAAGTAGGAGGCGCTCCGGCCAGATCCATCGGCTGTTCGAACCGTTCACCCGCAACCTCCGGCAAGGGGCGCGATCATAGCGCGACTCTGGACGGACCGCCGGGCCGGACTCTCACTCCTCGAGCACGTAATCGAAGAGGAGAACCGCCGAGGCGATGAAGATGATGTCATACGCGGTGGAGAGAGCCAACCAGTGCGAATACCGATCGAATGGACGACCGGCGAGGATCGCCGAGGTGGTCTTGACGGCAGCCAGCGCGATCGGCACCGCCATCGGCAGCAGCAGGAGGGACAGCAGCATCTCTCCCATCCGCGTGCGAGTGGTCATCGCGGCGAGCAGGGCGCCGACCGCAGCGAAACCTATCGTGTTCAGGATCAGGACCAGGATCATCAGCCCCACGTGGGTACCGAACCTGTAGTTGAACATCACGACCGACACGGGAACGATGATCGCCTCGACCCCGGCCATGATGATCACCGTCGAGACGACCTTGCCGAGGTAGAAGGCGCTGGGATCAATCGGCGCGAGCATGATCCCCTCGATGCGATCGGCCTCGCGCTCCTCCTGGAATGAGTGGCCGAGCGCCAGCACTCCGGAGAAGATGAAGGCGACCCAGAGAATGCCGGGGCCGAGGGTTTCGAAATCGATGATGGTGAAGTCGAACGCGAAATGAAAGACGACGAGGACCAGCCCTGCGAAGAACAGAAGCGCGACGACCTGGTCGGGCCTCCGGAACTCGGATTTCAGATCCTTGCCGGCGATCAGTGCCACGATCCCGAAATACCTCATGCCCCCCCCCGGTCAGCGGTGCCGCGGGTCACCTCTCCGAGGAGGCTCTCGAGCTCCCGGGTGCCCATGCGCGCGGCTGGGTGATCGGCCGCGACGCGGCCCGCGGCGAGCACGACGACGCGATCGGCGAGGCCGGTGGCTTCGGCGATGGCGTGCGTGGCGAGCAGGCAGGTGCGGCCGGCATCCCGCGACGCGGCGAGTTGTGCGGTGAGACGGGCGCATGACTCACGGTCGAGCCCGGTGAACGGCTCGTCGAGCAAAAGCAGATCCGGATCGTGAAGGAGGGCCCTGGCGATCGCGAGGCGCTGCTTCATGCCGCGGGAGAAGGTGCGAACGAGATCGGCGGCGCGATCCTCGAGAGCGGCTGATGCCAGAGCCTCGTGGGCGGCGTCGCGCGGTGAGGGGAGACCGTAAAGGCGCGCATAGAAATGCAGGTTCTCGACCGCGGTCAGATTCTCGTACAGGTAGGTCTGATGGGCGAGCAGGCCGATGCGGCGACGCAGGGTCGTGCGATCAGCCCGTCGCGCGTCAGCGCCGTAGATTCGAAGCGTGCCGGACGTCGGGGGGATAAGGGTTGAAACGACACGGAGCAGGGTCGATTTCCCGGCACCGTTCGCCCCCAGCAGCAGGACGCAGGTCCCGGACGGTACCATGAGATCGACGCCGTCGAGCGCGGGAAGCGCGCCGTAGAGCCTGCGCAGGGCCGCAGCCCGGATGGCGGGCTCGTTCGACGGCGCGGACGTCACGTGCCGTCCCGCCGTCCCCCGGAGCCGCTCCGGATCCGGGCCTCGAGCGCCTCGATCCGCCCCACCAGTTGTAGCGCCTCCCGCCGGTGCCGTTCATTCAATTCGCGGTAGTCGGCCTCGCCGATCTTGCCGGCGTGAAAGTCGAACTCGATGTCCCGGATCGTCTCGTAGGCGACATCGCGGAGCGCGTAGCACTCACGGAGTTCCGCCACCCGATCGGGACCGTCCTTGAGCGGGGCCGCGATGCCGCGTGCGAGCGGCGCGAGCACCCAGGCGACCGTCAGCAGGATCAGGAGGATGCCGGCCAGCGGCAACATTACAACTCCTCGCGGATCTCACGCTCCATCCGCTCGGCCAGCTTGGCCTCGTCGTCGGTCAACGCCGCCGGAGTCTCCCCCGGTGACGGGTCGGGGGCGCCCGGCGCGTGCGCCGACCAGCGGCGCAGGGCGAAGATCAGAGCGACGCCTGCCGCGAGCAGCGCACCGAACGGTGTGATCCACGCCAGCAGGTTGAACCCTGATTTGACTGGCGAGGTCAGGATCTGCTCGCCGTGGCGCTCCACGAACGCCTGCACCACCTGATCCCGCGACTGGCCGTCCGCCAAGCGGCCGGCGATCTCCCGGCGGACCGATTCGGCCGTTCCGCACGTGCAGATGCGGATGCTCAGGTTGGCGCAGCCGCAATAGCACATCAGCCTCGACTCGATGGCGTGCTGCTCCGACGGCTCCTCCGCCCGCGCGAGCGCGGGGGAGGCAACCATCAGCAGTCCGAGCAGGAGGCCGGCCGCT
>JAPUIN010000057.1 GCA_027297005.1 Acidobacteriota bacterium | reverse complement strand
AGGCGCGCTAGTTCTGGCGGTTCTTGCTCCAGCGGCCGTGCGTGATCCCGTGCTTGTGGACCTTGTAGTTCATTACGCGGCTGCTGATCCCGAGGAGCTTGGCCGCTTCCGTCTGGATCCAGTTGCTGCGTTTGAGGGCTTCCAGGACCGCCGTCTTCTCCAGCGACTCGAGGTTCAGGAGCTCGGCAGCCAGTTGCGGCGTCATGTTGATCGAGTGTTCACGATCGAGGAGGGTCAGGTCGACCGGGCCGATGACGTCCTCCTCGCACATCAGGACGGCGCGCTCGACGCTGTTCTCGAGCTCGCGGACGTTGCCAGGCCATCTGTGCTCCTGCAGGCGTTTGACGGCGTCCGGGGAGAAGGCATTGACTTTGCGCCCCAGCTCACGGGCGAAGTGCTTCAGAAAGTGCTCGGCCAGCGGGACGATGTCCTCCACCCGTTCCCTGAGCGCCGGGACGCCGATGTTGACGACGTTCAGGCGGTAGTACAGATCCTCGCGGAACCGCCCTTCCTTGATGGCGGCTTCCAGGTTGATGTTCGTCGCGGCGATGATCCGGACATCGACCTTGATGGTTCGGCTTCCGCCCAGGCGCTCGAACTCCTGGTTCTGAATGGCGCGCAGCACCTTCGCCTGGGTGTTGGCACTCATGTTGCCGACCTCGTCGAGGAACAGCGTCCCGTCGTTGGCCAGCTCGAATCGGCCGTTCCGCATCTGATCGGCGCCGGTGAAGGCCCCTTTCTCGTGCCCGAACAACTCGCTCTCGAGGAGGTTGTCGGGCAGGGAGGCCCAGTTCATCCGGACGAACGGGGCATCGCAACGTGGTGAGAGCCGGTGAATCGCCTCGGCGACCCGCTCTTTGCCGGTGCCGGTCTCCCCCTGGATCAGGACAGTCGCGTTCGAAACGGCGACCTTGTCGATGACCCGGAATATTTCCTTAATGACCGAGGAGGAGCCGATGAGCCCATAGCGGTCGGGGACCTCCCCCCCCCGCGGCTCGGTCATCGTGTTGAGGCGCGCGACGAGCCTCTGATGCTCCAGCGCCCTCTGGATCTTCAGCTCAAGCGCCTCCACCGACAGCGACTTCAGCACGTAGTCGTAGGCGCCGGAGCGCATCGCTTCGGCAGCGCCGGAACCGTTCTCTCCGGTGACGATGACGACGGTGCGGCTGTTGGTGGAGCGGGCCTTCTTGAGGACCTCCATGCCGTCGGCGCCGGTCAGCTTGTGGCTTGCCACGACGAGGTCGAACACCTGCTTCTCGATCTTCTCGAGCGCTTCCTGGCCGGTCTGGGCAACCTGAACCTTGCAGCCGCTGCGGCTCATCGCCTGAGCCAGGCTCTCCCGAAGGGACCGATCGTCCTCCGCCACCAGGATGTTTTTCATCTGGCTGTCCCCCTCCGAGCGGTTTAGTCCCCTTACACCGCGGCTACAACGTGTCAATATAAATTTGGACGATCGAGAGTCAAGCCGGAGAGGGGGCTAAATCAAAGGAAATCAGAGGATCGGTGGGGATCCGGACGGCGTCCGCGCCAGTGGGAGACTAGCGTCTCTGGGGGAGGAAGACCGACAGGGTTCTCTCCGCCCCGCGCAAGAGGCTCCGGGCCATCCTTCCCATGCGCCCGGGTGGGGAGGTGCCGGTCCGCTTCGGGAGGATCGGCTGGAGGGCCCGGACGAGGAAATGCGCCAGCCGATAAAAGTGGGTCAGGACATCGGCCCCGATCGGCACAATCTTCTCCACTCCATGATCCCGTGAGGGAATCTCGATCGCGATCACCCGGCCGATGACGGAGGAAGGCTCCACCCGCTCACGGATGCGGTTGTAGTCACCTCGGAAGACGAGCCTGTCGACCCCGGATTCGTTCTCGCGCCAGATCAGGCGGTGAATCGTCAGGTAGTGCTCGCCGCGGAAGACGGCAATCTCTCCGATTCGGAGATCCTCACCGCGGGACGGCTCGAGGTGGACGCGCCAGCCCATCTGCAGCGTCGGGTACATGCTGTTTCCATTGACCGCAATGATCGCGGAGCCGGTGCGCTGCAGCGAGTCGGCCAGGAGTTCAGCTGTGATCGGCTCGTCGCTCAGGTTGAGTTTCATGTGCCCTCTATTGTATGCCAGGCGACTGGCGGGGCCCCATGGAGTACCCCGGCGGTGCGGCGTCCCGAACGCGGCCCCACCCAATACTCGGTCAGGCTCCTAGGCTGCGCGGGGGGAGCGGGAGCGGTGCGGGGAGCGGCGCGGGGAGCGGGAGCGGCGCGTAGTACGGGCGGCCCGCGGAGTCGGGGTAGCGTGGATCCCTTGGTGGCGGCACGCGATGCTCAGGAGCGCGCGGGCCAGCTTCCCTTCGTGATGGCGGATCTTGAGAAGGGCGGGGTCCTTGCTCAGGAGATCGCGGATCACCGGCACGACGCCGACGCGCTCGATCGGTCCTCGTTCGAAGCGCACTGGCCGGGCCCCGTCGGCGGCGTAGCGGCGGCACAGCTGCGGCCGGATCGCACTGCCGTTGGCCAGATAGTAGTCGAGCAGCCCTCTACCCGCGATCGATGCGATCGCCTCGAGGTGATCAGCGGAGGTAAAGTCGTCGGTCTCTCCCGGCTGTGTCATCAGGTTGCCGACCAGGACGCGCGCGGCGCGCGAGCGGGCGATCTCGCCGGCCACTCCCCGGACGAGGAGGTTGGGCAGCACGCTCGTGAACAGGCTTCCCGGACCAAGGACGATCAGATCGGCCTCGCGCAACGCGGTGAGGAGCCCGGGAGCGGGGGGCGGCAGGGGAGGATCGGTGGTGAGGTCGATGATTCGCGACGTGGAGCGGGAGATGCGCGACTCGCCGCTCACGCGCCGTCCGTTCTCGAGCCGGGCTCGCAGGACGACGTTCTCGAGCGTCGCGGGAAGGATCCGTCCGCGGATGGCCAGGACTTCTCCTGAAGTCTCGATAGCCTTGAGCCAGGAGCGGCTGCAGGCCGCGAGCGCGGTCAGGATCAGATTGCCGGCCGAGTGCCCTGCCAGACCCTTGTGCCCCGGATAGCGGTACTG
The DNA here is from genome assembly GCA_027297005.1 of Acidobacteriota bacterium. The sequence continues at coordinate 5,417 of JAPUIN010000057.1, read as the reverse complement.
GAACAGTCGCGACATGAGCGGCTCGTTCTCCGACAGCGCAACGAGACAGTTGCGGATATCGCCCATCGCCAGCACGTTGAAATCCCGGCGTAGCCGGCCGCTGCTGCCTCCGTCATCGCTCACCGTCACGATGGCGGTCAGCGAGTCGACCTCGGCGAGCGAACGCTTCAGGCCGCGCAGCAGAACCGGGAGTCCGGTGCCGCCGCCGAGCGCCACGATCTTCAGTCCACGCTGGCGATCTCTTGCGGATCTCAACGCTCCATCCTGATGGAAGGCCCGGCGGGCGCCTGTTTCAGGGATCACAGGGTGCGACCTGAATATATGAGGCCGTCCGGAGGGGTGCAAGGAAAGAGGTTGTGTCAGTTGATACGGAAGGTGACTTCACGGGAGAACGTCTGGTCTGTCAGCGCATCGTCGACCGTCACGAGGAGTCGGTAGAGCCCACGACTCCAGCCCTTCAGCGAGATGGAGAAATCCTGAACGGGTGACTTCCGCCGGGTGAGGTGGATCGGATGACCGAGGGGGGAAAAGCCGCTCTCGTCCTCGTTCACGCCGGTCCCGGCGATGAAGAAGCGGTACTCGACGTCAAACTCCGGACGGCCGTCGATCGGGTCGAGCACCAGACCATAGGTCTCATAAAAGAATGACAGGTCATCCCCGCGCCGGAACAGGTGATCCGGGTGTCGCACGACGCGCCGGTCCCGGAGAATGAAAGGGGCGCCATATTCCCGGGCGGGGGGCGGCAGGCGCTCGACGCTTCGTGCGAGCGCCACGCTGCTGATCATGAGGGTGCGCGATGGGAAGCCGGGAACTTCGGCGGTTTCTTGAAGCGTTCGTTCGATCGTCCCCTGTCGATCGAGGATCTTGTATCGCACGGTATACCGACCGGGAGGGACCACGACGCCGCCCTGGAAGATCGTATAGTCGCTCCCGGCGCCGTTCTCATCTGGGACCTCCGCGAGCCGTCCGTCCTTTCCCTCGACTTCGTACCCGCCGTCCGGCGCTCCGGGGTCGAGCAGACGAGCCTCCACCTCGAAGCGGGAGCCGGATCGGTGACCCGTGTCACCGGCCAGCTTCTGCGGACGCACCCCGACGGTGAGAACGACGAGCGTGCCTCCCTGGACCGAGCGGAAGAAGTCGCGGCGGGTCGTGATCGCGGAATTCGCGGAGGCCAGGATCGGATCGTCCTCGAGGTAAGCACCATCGGCCAATGGAGCGGCGCGCGCGGGGGGCAGGGCGCGGACCTGCAGGGCCTGAGCCTGGAACGTAAGCCCCATCGAGGTCTCCTGAAAAAGCAGACGGATGTTGGTCGACATCCGATACTCGCCGTTCCGATCCTGAATGAAGCGGATGGTCGGGCTCAGGCCGAGCCCCTCGAGCGTCTTCATGCTGCGATAGGTCCAGAGGATGGCGAATCGATCGGAGCGACCCCTCGTGATCCGTTCCTGGGCATCCGGGGGTCCGAGCAGGATGTGGACCTTGCCGCGATCGGTCTTCCACCCCGGCACCGGAGCATCATTGAACAGGCGGTTCGCCTCGGCGACGCGCTCGTAGAACAGCTCCCGGTAGAGGTTCCCGGGTTGCGCTGGGGAGGGATCGCGCCGGGCCCAGAATTCCTCGATGAATCTTGCCCTCTCTTCCGGCGTGGCCCGCTTGAGATTCCGATAGGTTCTATTCTCCTCGCGCGTGAGCAGGTAGCGGGCCGGTCCCTCTCGCCATCTCCTGGTGGGAGCATCAAACTCCTTGCCGAGCGCCGCCCCCTCAGACATGTCTGGAATCGGCGCGGCGCCGTTCGCCGCGTCGATTCCGGGGAGAGTCAGGCCGAGGAGGATGCAGGCCTAGGCGAGCGGGCAGGCGCGAACGGACATCCGGCCGGAGAGTGTCGCGGCCCGGGGCGATGCTCCATCATTCAATGGGCTGCAGGGTTCATTGGGCATCGTTGCTTCCTGAGTTGCCGGTGCGCCGATCATAGTCTTGCATCATGGAGCTTTCAACAGCTGATGATCCGGGCCGCGCGTCCGGTGGACGGCAATAAAGATTAAGCGACCTTGACAGGTCTGGAGGCCAATCTTATACTCGGGTCACTCCTCGGACACCAACTATGGCCGCGAGACAAGCCCACGAAGCCGAGCATCTTCTCAGTGAAGAACTTCTCAGTGAAGAACCTCCGCTCGCGGAGCTGCTTGTCACCGTGAGAGCGGGCGAGGGCCTTCTCGTCCGTGTCGCCGCCGTGGATCATAACTCGGGCGTCGCCGAGATCGTCGCGTCATGCCGTTCATGCGAGAATCACGATCTGTGCAGCAGTGGAACCTGGTCGCCCGGTTGCGGCAGGCCGCAGCAGGGCGAGAACTACTATTCGGTCGTGATTCCGATCCCCAAGCGGGCACCGACTGCGGTCTGGGAGATGAACGCGATCACCTTGTGCGATGCGGAGGGAAACCGGCGCACCTACCATGCGGGGATCGATTTCGAGAAGATGCTACTCCGGGTGGAGGGTGTGGAGGGGGTCGACTGCACGCCGCCCCGCCTGCTGGGTGTACGGTTTGGACGGACCTGACCCGATCCACGAAGCGGCGCGCCCGCGCCGCCCTGTCAGGACTTCCTGCCGGACGCTTTCTTCTTCTCGTCGATTCGGATCTTCTTGATCGTCACGTCCTTAATCGGCCGGCCCGCTGCCCCCGCACCCCCTCCCGCCCTCGGCAGGTTCGTGATCGACTTCACGGTTTCCAGCCCCTCCACGACACGGGCGAACACCGTGTAGCGGCTGTCGAACTGCGGCTGCGGCTCGGCGGCGATCAGAAAGATGCACGCCGACTCGTTCAGGCCGGTGAGGGAGTTCCTGACCTGGGCGATCGATCCTTTGAGGATCTTCAGGCCGTTCGGCTCGGGCGGTAGGGTGTTGTAGCCGCAGCCCCGCTCGTCTCCGGTTGGGGATCCTCCGAAAATCACCTGATCCTCGATAATTCGGTGGAACATCGTCTTATCGTCGTAGAACCCCAGGTTGACGAGATCGATGAAGTTCCTCACGTGCAGGGGCGCCAGTTCTTTGTAGAAATCGAGGACGATGTCGCCGAACTCGGTCTCAATGGTCGCCTTGTAGTCGACCTTGGGGTCATACTTCTTGATCACGCGGGCGATGATCGATTGCGCCGGCACGTCGGGAGCCGACCAGGTGATGCGATACGAGCCGATGCGGTTGATCTTCGGGAACAGTTCGTCGAGTTTGATGATCTGCCCGAAATAGGCATTCGGCTGCAACACCTTCGGCTGGGTTTCGCTCGCCAGAGCGGGGGCCTTGGTCTTCTCCAGTTTCTTGCCGTCGCTGTCGGTGACCTCGAAACCGGCTGCTATGTCCATTCCGGGATTCGTCCACGGATCGTCGCCGACGTTCTTGAACAGGATGGAGACTTCGGTGGGGTCACCGGTATACATGTAGCGGCCTGATGCCTCCAGGTAGACATAGAGCTTCGGCCCCTTCTCTGAGTCCTGGGACAGAAGCGGGAGACTCAGGCCGGCCGCCGCAATGGTGACGGCGAGGAGACTGAGCCACCTCGCCGACGACCTGTTGGCTGGGCGGACGATCATCGTTTACACCTCGATAGCTCGAATCGAAAGAGGATGGGGCTATGAAAAAATCCCCAAGAACACCGACGCGCGGCACAAAGCCGCGCGGACAATAAATCGTACCGCACGGTTCCCGACCTGTCAAACTGGATTCCGCCCTCTTCCCGGAGGCCGCAGAGCGGCCAGGCACGGCGCGCCGCGCGCGGTGTTAGAAATCTGACAGCCGGACGCGATCCTCCAAAAGGCTTGCTGGACACTGTGTTTCAGCGTATATAGGGTTTCAATCCAGCGACCCATTGCGTCCGAATGCGGAAGGGAGAGGGAGACGGTGTTCTGCTCGGGATGTGGTTCGGGAACGACCGAGAGCCGCTACTTCAACGTGACGATCGATCTCTGCGGGCAGTGTGGCGGCACCTGGCTCGAAGAGGGTCGGTTGAAGTGGATCATCGAGATCGGCCCGAAGTCGATCCCGGCCGATCGCCTCAAGCAGGTCACCCGCTACCGCATCACGTCGAAGCCGACCTATCGGCTCGGTGTCGAAGAGTCACGGCGGGTCGTCAAGTGCCCGTACTGCATCGGTGTCCTGCGGCCGGTGAACTACTCGGCCAACTCGGGCGTCGCCATCTACAAGTGCACGAGCGACCACGGCGTCTGGATCCCCAAGGGCGGCATCGATCGCCTTGTCACCTTCATCGGCACCTGGGATCGGTACCTGAACCACAAGGGGACCTACTTCGCCATGCTGGCGCAGCTCGAGAGAAAGCGCTTCCTGCGTAAACTCAGCTACTGATTCCGGTCAGGCGCATCGGATACTCCGATCCGTCATCTCTCCGCGCGACCCCCCGCCGCGACGCGGAACAACGGCGTGCGCGCCAGCACGCAGCCGACGACCGACCGCGCCCCCGCACGATGGAGGATTCGCGCGCAGGCAAGCAGGGTCGCCCCGGTCGTCAGGACGTCGTCAACCAGCAGGATCCGTCGGCCCTCGAGCTCCGCGCGTGGACGCCTTCTGGGCAGGCCGTGCGGGACCTCGAAGCAGGCATCAAGGGATCGCAGTCGCTCGTGCCGCGATGAGCCGAGCTGCCGGCGCCCGGCGCGACAGCGGACAAGAAGGTGGGGGCGCAGAGGGTAGCCCGTGACCCCGGCGATCGCTGCGGCCAGCAGATGCGCCTGGTTGAAGCCGCGTCGCATTGAGCGCCACCAGTGGAGCGGCACCGGAACGATCAGATCGGGCCGTGGGATCGCCGTGCCGAGCAGAGGCGCGATCCGAAGTGCCAGTTGCTCTCCGAGCGGGGCCCCGAGGTAGTCGAGCCTTCCGAACTTGAACGCGTTGATCAGATCGCGAATCGCGCCGTCGTAATCGGCGCCCCACAGGACGGCGCGCAGAAGATCGGCACGCGGCCGGAGGCCGGGCGACCACGGGATTCGGTTCCAGCAGGTGAGGCAGACACCGCCGCGCTGGCGCCACGGCAGAGGATCGCCGCACAGTAGACAGTCGGCCGGCAGCAGCGCCGCCAGGCAGAACTCCGCGACACGGCGCGGTGAAACCCGATCGAAAAGCAACCGGACCTATCCCTCGAACAGGGATCGGCCCTCCATCTCTTTCGGCAGCGGTATGCCGAGCAGCCCGAGGATCGTCGGCGCGACATCCGCCAGCAGTCCTCCCTGACGCAGTCGCCTCCCCTTCACCGCGTCGCCCGCGACGTAGAACGGCACGTCGTTCATCGTGTGGGCGGTGTGCGGACCTCCCCCCGCGGGATCGATCATCTGCTCGGCGTTCCCGTGATCCGCAGTCACCAGCGCCACCCCTCCCCGGCGCACCGTCGCGTCGACGACCGCCCGCACGCAGCGAT